>CAZHXQ010000024.1:0-21945 GCA_964536465.1 uncultured Anaerolineaceae bacterium | reverse complement strand
CTTTGGCCGTGGCGGGTAGATTGAGATAAATTAAAATAACTTTATTTGTACAAGGATGGTCAAGATAAAATCTGCTGATATACTATTTAGAAATTTTTTGAGGGACCTGAATTATGGAAGGTAAATCTGATCTGGGGCAAGGCCCACAAACTGGCTCAAACTGGCTGGCGAATTTTTTGCCCATGTTTATCGGGCAGATGCTTTCACTGTTGGGCAGCAGCCTGGTCCAGTTCGCTTTAGTTTGGTATGTGACCAAGGAGACCGGCTCAGCCGCAGTCCTGGCGACAGCCACCACCGCCGCGCTGATTCCGAACATCTTGCTGGGGCCGTTTGTCGGAGCCTTGGTAGACCGCTGGAATCGCAAACGCGTCATGATTTTTGCCGACCTGATCGTTGCCTTGGCAACGGCGGTGCTGGCAATCTTGTTTGCGTTGAATCTGGACCAAATCTGGCATATTTACTCGATACTTTTCATCCGCTCATCGGCTGGCATCTTCCAAAGCCCGGCAAAAACAGCCTCTGTCAGCCTGATGGTGCCCAAAACGCAACTCGGACGCCTGGGAGGCATCAACCAGGCAGTGCAGGGTCTGATAGACACTTTCTCGCCAGCGCTTGGCGCGCTGCTTATGGAGCTTTTACCTATCCAGGGAGTTCTTTCAGTTGATATCATCACCGCTGCGATAGCGATTTTCCTCCTGCTTTTCTTTGTCAAGGTACCCCAACCAGCCACATCGGCAATCAGGCAGGTTGTTACGCCCAAATCATTGCTTGCCGATGTTAACTCTGGCTTCAAATATATTTTCGCCTGGCCGGGACTTTTAAGCCTGATGCTGCTCGCCAGCGGTTTGAATATGGTTATCGCCCCGTCAGGTAACCTTATGCCCCTGTTGGTGACCGAATTTTTCCAGAAAGGCGCCCAGGAGTTAGCCTGGCTGCAAGCCGCTCTGGGAGTCGGCGCCATATTCGGAGGTGTTCTGCTGGGTGTCTGGGGTGGCTTCAGACGGAAGGTGATCACGGTGTTGATCGGTATTTTTGGGATCAGCCTGGGAATTATGGGGATCGGGTTGATTCCCCCCAGCGCATACAACAGCGCCATCATTCTGTCGGTGTTGGTCGGTCTGATGGGCTCCCTGGCCAACGGTTCTCTGGGACCTCTGCTGCAAACGAAGGTCCCCCCAGAGATGCAGGGTCGCATTTTCACAATCCTCTCCAGTATGGTTTTGGGCATGATGCCGATTGGATTGTTCCTGAGCGCTCCAATTGCAGACCACTTTGGAGTACAGACTGCTTATTTGTTTGGTGGGATTTTGGGTGTCTCGATGGCGATATTTGGTTTAATGAATAAGCGCCTGGTTACGATCGATGACCAACTGCCGGGCGGGCAGCCTATTGAGCCTCTGAAACATGCGGACATCGAGAAGGAAAACCCCGAGATTTAATCTGTGGGCAGGCCAAGTTGGGCTTCTGCAAGGTAAGTCGCCAGCATGCTGGTGGAAGCCAGAATGGCATTGGTGCCGGCTTTGCGTAATTCTTCTTCCCTTCCAAAACCACACAACACAGATAAAGATTGAGCTCCAGCAGCTTTGGCTGCGCGCACGTCAGTCGCCGTATCGCCAATCATGAGGCAGTCATCGATTTCAACTTCAAGTTGCTCTGCCGCGTATAACAACGGGTCGGGGAATGGTTTGGTGCGCTTGCAGGTCTGTGAACTGACCACGATCGGGAAAAACGGCTCGAGCAGGTTGACTTGCAGAAAGCGCCGGGTAGTAATTTCGTTCCTGGCAGTCACGATCGCGAATGGATAACGAGAAGCGAGTGCCTCGAGCATTGGCAGAATACCGGGGATCAGCGGATAGTGACGCGCCAATAATTCGCGACCGCTGGCACGCCTGTCAAGCGTGGCAGCGATCAGATGGTCAAGCCCCAGTCGATCGGCAACTTCAAGCAGCCAGTTTCCCGGGCCTTCCGCGGCGTGGACAAACCAGCGGGAAAACAATTTCAATTTGTCTTCTTCGATCAAGCCGCTCAGAAACTGGAACCGGTTAAAAATTCGCTCCACCAGGCGGTCATCACTGTCAGACAGGGTGCCATCGACATCAAAAATCAATGCGCGGACACGGGAAACGTCCAGCGGCTGGGTTTTGATGACTGCCGGACTGCTATTCATTTATCACAGCCTGGATTGCCATGAGCGTTTCAAGGTTTTGGGTAATGATCCAGGTGAAACTGGTGTCACTGGTTTGAACCAGGCTGCTGAAGTAATGGTCGCCTTCCCATATACCATCTGACTGCAGGGCTCCGAACCGCAGGTCAGCGTAGCTGCTAAAGGCTTCCAGCGCCTCAGCCGCATCGGCAGGAGTATCCCAGTTGTAAGAAACCACCGCGGCATACTGGTCTCTCGAGGGGTCTTTCATCTGCAGATAGGCGTCGCCGCCCCAACCCATGGCGGCCTCAATAGCCAGGGTTTCGTACAGGCGGAAGCCCGGTTCATAGCCCCAGGCCAGGATCAGGTAGGTAAACCACTGTCCGACCACATCTTCGACCACGGTTTCCCATTGCCCGCCCAGAACGGCGGCAAAATCAGGCAAGGTCGGATTGTTGGGCAGGTCATCCGGATAGGCAGCAGGGTTGATGATTTGCTCGGTCGAGAGCGGTTGGCGGTCTTCAAAAGCATGGTTGATAGCCTCATATCCGCCCCGCGTGTAAAGCTGCTGGACGAACTGCTGACCATAAATATAAGGGAACATCAAATCTTCGCGCAGGTATGCCGGGGCAGAGTCGAGCACCGGACTTTGGTAGCCGATAGCGAAAGCCTGTAAATCCTTAAGGTCCTGCTGGGTGCCGTAAGTTTGAAACCAGAGGCTCTCGCTGAGCTGGGCATCGCCTTCGATCAGCGCCTGCAGGGCGGCACAGCGTTCCGAGTCTTGCCGGCAGGACTGGGGATTGTAGTTGAGCTTTTGGTCGAAATGAAAATTCCCATCCTGGAGAGCGTGGACGAATTCATGCGCGTAGGTGGCGCGTTCCATGCCGCCGAAGCCGCTGTCGCTGATTACAAACATAGCTTTTTCTTGCTGGTCATAAAACCCACCGACTTGCTCGGTGTACAAGTCTTCGTAAAAAGCTTTCAAGTCAAAATCCAGTTGAAGCAGTCCAAACATGTGCATGCGCATAAGATCGTCCCGCATGGCATTGGGGCCTCCTTCCCCCAGCTCTTTTTCCAATTCGTCCCGCATGCGTTGGCGTAGTTCCTGGCTGGTCATCAGTTGACGGCTGACCACAGTGTCCAGGCTCAGCCCACGTATCCGGCTGACCTGGTTCTCGATCAGGTCCATCTCCTGCATGACGGCCGGGTCCGCCGCGTTGGGAGGGGCTGCAGGGGTAGTGTTTGCCTGGTCTGGGCTGGCAACGGGGGTTTCTTCATAGAGCAGGATAGTATCGCGAGCCAATTGAACGGCAAAAAAAGTGCCCACTGCCAGGATAAGCACACCGATCAAGACCAGCATGGTGATATTCTGTCTTTTCATAAGTTACTCCGACTGGAATTATAACGGCCCTTAACAACGAAGGTGTCGGCAGTACAGCTGCTTTCAGGTTTGCGGCCCAGTCTGCGGGAGATACTCCTGGGGTAGAACTCTACTTGATTGGCTTCGGCTCCAGCGGCTCGTCGTCCTCGGGCAGCGGCTGCATGCTTCTGACAATCAAAGGCTCATCATCCTCAGGGAGCGGTTCGAGCTCTTCAGCCTCGACATCAGGTCGGCGCATTGGACGGGTGGGTAATGGAGCATCCACCTGGCGGCTCTCTTTGCGATTGTCTTCTTCATCCTCGAGCTCATCGTAATAATCAGTCGGGAAGTTTGACATCCGTTCGATCAGCTCAATCATAAAGCCAACAGTTCTGGCGGCATTCTCGAAGGAAAGCCGTTCGTTGATTCCATGAACCGACTTGTTTTCCTCACTGCTGAGCACGAATGGCGAGAACCGGAAAACGTGATCGCTGATTTGCATATAATGGCGGGCATCGGTCGCGCCGCTCATCAAATAGGGAGCTGCCAAGGCGCCGGGAATAGTGGCTTTGATCAGATCGAGCAGAATATGGAATTGGGGTGAATCCACCTCGGAAACTGGGGTCGGATCCCAGGAATGATCACCATAAAGACTTTCATCGTGGGCGGGCAGCACTTCGACCACCTCATCTCCCACCAGTTCGTTCACGTGCTTGTAGACATCGATCAATGTATCGCCTGGCATCAGGCGCAGATTAATGGTGGCCTCAGCGATTGCCGGTAGAACATTTTCGGTATGCCCACCTTTGATGATCGTCGGCGCAATGGTTGTGCGCGTGTTGGCATTGGATAATGGCGCGGCAGCAAAACGCTTCTTAACAAAACCACCAAAGAGCCAGCGATTCGCCAATGCCATTTTCTGGAGTGGGGAAAGCTCGCTGGCCAGAAAACTCATCATAAACTCGACAAACTCCAGGTCCTGTGGGAAAGGGTTATTTTCTAAGGTGGCAATCGCCAAGGCTAAAGCACCGATTGAGGTTACCTGAGCGGGGGCAGAGGCATGCCCGGCGGCAGTCTGAGCGCGCAATACCAAAGAAAGATGCCCTTTTTCCGCCACCCCAATCAGCCCGACCGGCTTGTCAATTCCCGGAACCGAGCCCTGTGTAACAATGCCGCCTTCATCCAGCAGGAAAGACAGACGCACGTTGCGTTCTTTTAAAGTATTCACGATTTGGGCAGCCCCGCGGGCACCGGACACTTCCTCATCATCCCCAAAGGCAAGATAGATAGTTCGTTCTGGTTGGAAACCAATTTTCAATAAATAATTAACCGCCTCGAGTATGCCAATCATCACGCCCTTGCAGTCAATCGCGCCGCGACCCCAGACGTAACCATCGGCGACCGTGCCGCTGAAGGGAGGGTAGATCCAACCCGAGTCTGGCGCTTCGTTGGCTGGGACGACATCCATGTGCGCGGTCAGAGCGATAGGGTCGAGATCAGGGTTATTTCCCTGCCAGGTATAGAGCAGTGAATAGTCACCAATGACTTCGCGTGTGAGGTATTCTTCCACTTCGGGATAAAGCATGCTGATCAGGTTGTGAAGACCCTGGAAAGGCAGTGGATCGACCTTGTCTGTGTCAATGTCGTTGATTGTTTTCATCTGGATAGCCAGCCCGATATGTTTGGCGACTTCTTCACCATCGATCTCCGCAAGCACGATCGGGTCGGGATCATCAGTTTGAATCGGATATTGGAAAGTTCTAACCAGGATTACGATGACACCAATCAGTAAGATCAAACGCACCAGAATATAAAACAAGGTTAAAAGGTCCATAGAGTCCTCCAGTGGATAACGAGTGGGTGTTCACCCAGTTGTGATTATTGTAACGGAAAAATTGAAGTGTATGTGGTCGAAGCGAGACTTCCTGCCGTCGAGGGCTCCAAGTGATGAGAGTTCAGGTCGTGCCTGTCCGAAGCCCTGCGCCTCTTCTAAACCATTTCTAAATAAATCTTTCATACGCTAATCACCTATAATTAGGTACAGATGAGCGAGACTATCCTGGTCGTGGATGACCAGACCAATGTACGAAAATTACTCAGAGACTATCTGGGCAGCCAGGGGTATCGTGTGGTGACGGCCAATGACGGTCAAAGCGCTCTTTTTACCGCCCGCTATGAGCACCCAGATTTGGTTCTGCTGGATGTGATGATGCCAGGTATGGATGGGTATCAATTTTTGAGCGCGTTTCGCAAAGAAAGCCAGACGCCTGTGATTATTATCACCGCCAAAGAAGAGGAAACGGATGCCGTCCTGGGTCTGGAACTGGGAGCGGATGATTATGTAATTAAACCTTTTCGCATGCGTGAGTTATTGGCGCGCGTACGCGCTGCTCTTCGCCGCCAGGGCGGACCGCCCACAGAGCAGGAGTTTTTACGCGTAGGTGAAATTCTGCTGGATCGTGGTTCTCACCTCGTCTCTGTGAACGAGAAGACCATCAACCTTACGCCGCTTGAATTTGATCTGCTGGAGACCCTGATGCGCGCTCCTGGCAGGGTATTTACGCGAACTGAGCTGGTTGACCGGCTTTTGGAGAGCGGCTTTACCGGTCTGGAAAGCACTTTGAATGTGCACATGCGCAATTTAAGACGAAAAATCGAAAAAAACCCCTCCAAACCAGAATACCTCGAGACTGTTTTTGGCGTTGGCTATCGTATGGTTGAAAAAGGAAAGAAGTGAAAAGTTCTATCAGTTACAAGCTCGCGCTCGCCTTTATTCTGGCGGCAGTCCTGACTGCTTCTGTGCTGGCTGTAGTGTTTCTCTCAACCAACAGAACCAGTTTTGAGCAATATGTTTTTGACCAGCAGTTTTACACCAGGCTGGCTGCCCTCGAAGAATATTATGCCGTCAATCATACCTGGCAAGGCGTGGAAAGGGTTCTGACGACCACCGCTGGCGGTATGATGGGTGGCTTTGGCGGCATGCATGGCAATCAGGGTATGGGTCAGGGTGGCCTGCGTCAGACCGAGGGACCTCCCGCAACCGTGCCGCCCCTGCAAACAGGACACATGACCGGTCGCCAATATGCTCTGGCAGATGCCGACGGCAGGGTTTTGTTTGGCATCGCGGGGTTGTATGAGGAAGGTCAACTGTTGTCTTCGGAAACGCTGTCACAGGGGGCTGCCATCCAGGTGGAGGGACGAAGAGTGGGAACACTGTTAGCCCCCCGGCGCAACATCGTCTATACCCAGGCAGAACAACTTTTTCTGGATCGTTCGAAAACCAGTTTATTGCTGGCTTTGGGGCTGACGGTCTTGGTCGCGGCACTGGCCGGCATTCTGCTCTCGCGGAGTTTGACCCGACCTGTAATCGAATTGACCGCAGCAGCACAGAACCTGGCGGCAGGCGACTTGACCCAAAGGGTGGATGTGCGCTCTCAGGACGAATTGGGGCAACTGAGCCAGGCTTTCAACCAGATGAGTGCCGAAATTGAGCACAGCGATCACCTCCGAAAACAACTCACGGCCGATATTGCCCACGATTTGCGCACCCCGCTGACCGTCATCGGAGGGTATATCGAAGCCATGCGCGACGGCGATCTCGAACCTACAGCCGAACGGCTGGGCATGCTCTACGCTGAAGTCAACCGGCTCAATCACCTGGTTGGAGACCTGCGCCTGCTCAGCCAGTCTGAGGCGGGAGCCCTGGCGATCAATCCAGAGCATATTGACGCGGCAGAACTGCTCGAACGTTCGCGGGAACTTTTTGACTTGCGCGCCCGGGAGCGCGGTATCCGCCTGAGCCTGGAAGCCGACCAGAATCTGCCGCTGGTATTAGGGGATGAAACGCGGCTGATTCAGGTGATGGAAAACCTGGTCGAAAACGCCATCAGGCATACGCCAGAGGGCGGTCAGGTGCGCTTGAGCGCGAGGGCAGACCGCCAGGGTGGCGATCAATCAAGACCGTGCGTTCGCTTTAGCGTCAGTGACAATGGTGAGGGCATCCCCAGTGAAGAAATCCTATATGTATTTGAGCAATTCCACCGGGTGGATAAAAGCCGACACACGGATGAGAGTCAGAGTGGGCTGGGGCTGGCGATCGTCAAGGCCATTGTTGAGGCGCATGGCGGCCGTGTCTGGGTGGAATCCACAGTGGGTCAGGGAGCGGCTTTTCACTTTTGTATCCCGGCAGCAGACGTTTTGCTTGACAGTAACCTGACGAACGTGTAAAATCTTTTTCTCAATGCCGAGTTAGCTCAGTTGGTAGAGCATTCGACTGAAAATTGAAGGGTCCACAGTTCGAGTCTGTGACTCGGCACAAACCAACCGCTGCAATTGAAGCGGTTGGTTGTTTAAATTATTGGGTCGTAATAGTTGCTCCAGCGGCAGGGTCAGTCGTATTCTTCTTCGATGTCTTCGTCTCCGTTGAACTCCTCCTCCTCGAACTCATCCCCTTCCATCCCAAGCAGATCTGTTAATTCAGAGTAGTCATACTCTTCGGTCTCGATCAGTTCGTCTAACTTTTCGTCGATATTCTCGAGAGCATCGGCGATCCGTTCGACAGACTCGCGCAACAAACTGAGTTCATTGAGTAAAGAATTATTCAGTTCCATAACAATCTCCTTTTTGTTTAATAATATCAATAAAGGTTAAAAATCAAGCCCTGCGTTTAAGGTTAAAAGTGCAAGTTTGAGACCAAAACAAGAGCATGATCGATTTGTAAGGCAGCGGCAGGGCTTTGACTCTCCCGAGAAACTGAATTAAGCGTTCCTGACTCGGCTATAATAAAGACATCGTCAAAATGAGGAGTGTGAATTATGAAAATTGGTCTTCTAACCGCGGGCAGTGACAGCCCTGGTGTCAATGCCGCTATTCGGGGGTTTGGTAAAGCTGTTTCCAATCTGTACGATGTGGAATTGATCGGGTTCAGGGATGGGTATATGGGGTTGATTGAAAACCAATATATCGATCTTCTGGAAGAGGGCATGCTTTCCGGTATTCTGACTGCCGGCAGCACCATTCTCGGCACCAGCCGAGAGGTACCTCATGCGATGAGTGAGGGCGACGAGCAGGTAGACCGGACACAAGAGGCTGTTGATTCTTATAAGAAGAATAATCTCGACGCCCTGGTTTGCATCGGCGATAAATCCAGCCAGATGGCTGCCTACAAGCTCAGCCAGGCTGGTCTGAACATCGTCACCATGCCCCGTTCGGCTGAGAACGACGTTCCCTGTACGGACAAATGTATCGGTTTTGACAGCGCGCGCGAAATCGCGACGCAGGCTATCGACCGCCTTCATACCACCGCGAACGCGACGCACCGCATCATGATCGTCGAACTGCTGGGCAATTCTTCGGGGTGGCTCACCCTGGGCGCGGGTATGGCAGCCGGCGCCGATGTGATTTTGGTTCCTGAAATACCCTACCACTTTGATGTCATTATCGAAGCGATCATGCAGCGTAAAAAAGCAGGGCGCATTTTCTCTCTCGTGGCTGTGGCTGAAAAAGCAAGACCTCGCGAACTGGTCGATTTCATGGAAATGGCTGCCCAGAAAAAGGGCGGCACAGTTGAAGAGAAGGAAAAGACCTTCGAGAAGATCGAAAACAATTACTCAGCACAGACACTCCTGCTGGCGAACCGTTTGGGTTCAGCCACAGGGATCGACACGCATATAACCATCCTCGGTTCACTCGTGCGGGGTGGCGTGCCCACCGCGGCTGATCGTCTTCTGGCTACGCAATTGGCTGAGTGGAGCGTTAAACTCGTCATGGATGGCGCTTTTGGCAGGATGGCCTGCCGGCAGGATGGCTCCATGAGCAGTGTCCCGCTGGAAAGGATTGCCGGGAAGAACAAGCCACTTCCGATGGATCACGGCTGGCTCCGCGGCGCTATCCAGGTGGATACCTGCCTTGGCGTTGATCCCAGCCTGATCACAGCTGCTTAAGATTGGCCGAACATCAATATAAACAATGACCCGGCATTTCCGGGTCATTGTCATTTAAGATAAAGCACAGACGGATTATAAGTTGAGCTTATAGCCAATCCCACGCACAGTTTTAATCAGACGGGGATGGGCGCTGTCTTCTTCGAGGGCTTTTCTGAGCCAGCTGATATGCACGTCGAGTGTTCGCGTGTCTTCGGTGTAGTCCGTTTCCCAGACCTTCCTGAATATTTCCTCACGGGGCAGCGCCTGCGACGGGTCTTTCATCAGAACCAGCAAAAGAGCGCTCAGCCGAGGGGTCAGGTAAGCACTTCTATCCAGATAAGTCACCATGCGGGTCTTGATATTCAACATCAATTGTCCCCGGATCAAAATATCTTTATTATGAGTTTGGTCAAAAGAGCGCAGACGGTTGACCAGTTTCTGAACAGTAAAGGGTAGGTGCATAACCACATCCACCGTCTCGGCGTCCGAAACAGGCTCGTCTTCGGCAACAATCAGGATAATCGGTACGTTGGGCATGCGGTTGTGATACCACGAGCAGATCCGCAAGCCATTGGTGCGTAAGGATGCCGCGTTGATAATGATCACATCTGGACGAAAATCGCTCAACCTTATCAGCCCCTTACCACCGTTGTCAACCTGCAGGACGTGATAGCCCTTTCGCAGCAGGGCATTCTCGAAGCAAATACCTGATTTTCGATGCTTCTCGACGAGTAATAAACTCTGCTGCTGTGGTTCTTGCAAAGCAACCTCTTTCGGAGACTAAATTCCACACCCGCCAAACTTGATTAAGTCGACAGATATCCCTCAGACAGGTAGTGGCGCCGCGATTGTGTGCTTATTATATCCGATACTTTCAGGTTATTCGCGCAGTTCCATAAGCAGGTGTGCTCCCCGGCAGAGGTAATATTTTAAGGTGGGGTCAGAGCAAACATGTTAGAATCAGAAGCATACATAAATCAAGAAATAGCTGGTGAAATATGGGAAAAATGGTTGAGTGCCAAATTGACAGTGTCAGAGTCAGTCTGACTAACCAGGATCGCGTGATTGTCTTAAAAGACAAGACCAGTGAGCGTTACGTGCCGATTTGGATCGGTCCATTTGAAGCGGAATCCATCACGATTGCCCTTCAAAATATCGCCGTCGCGAGACCGCTCACGCACGACCTGGTGCTATCGGTATTACATCAATTGGAGGCCCGCTTATTGCGTGTTGAGATCACCGGGCTGGTAACAGATACTTACTACGCCAATCTGGTGATTGAAACAGATAAGACTGTCTATGTCGATTGCCGCCCGTCTGACGCGGTGGCTCTGGTAGCCCGCACCGGTGTGCCGATTTTTGTGGACGATGAAATTCTCGCCGAAGTGGGCATCAAGCCGGAAGAGAATATGGCATTTGGGTTCGATGAAGAGGATGCCGAGGAGGACGATTTGCCCGGTGATATCTCTGCCTTTGAAAGCTTTTTGGATGACCTGCAGAAAGGCAAGGACCGGGATGATCTTCTTGATGAGGGGCCTCCCCAGGACCCCGAATCGGATCAAGAATAATCTGAAAAGGTCAGCCCTTAGGAGCAATAGTGGACGATTATTATCAAGATTCTGCTGAAACCGTCTCGATTAGCGAGAACAAACTCAACGATCGCGAAATGGAAGAAGCCTTGATCGGGGCTGTTTTGATCAATCCTGATGTGCTGATCGATGTGGTCTCTTTCCTCGATCCTACCGATTTCTACCAACCCCGTCATCAATGGATCTGGGAAGCCTTTATCACGCTTGACCAGCAAAAACATTACATCGATGTCCTTACCGTCCAGGAGGTGCTCGAATCGCGCGGGAGGCTCGAGGAGACTGGTGGGTTGGAATACTTACTCCAGCTCAGTAACCGGGTTCCTTCCTCTCTGCACGCGGTTTCGTACGCTCGCAACATCAGCGAGTTAACCACAAGACGCAAGCTGGTCAAGGCTGCCACCGATATCGCTCAATTGGCTTACCATAAAGAGATGGAACTGGACGTGGTGATCGACAAGTCTGAGAGCACCATCTTTAATGTCAGTCAAAATCGCTATAAACGCGACCTGGTTCCAATCGGGAACGTTGCCAGCAATTACCTGCAGAGAGTAACCGAAGCCAGCGCCAGCGATGAGGCCATCGGCGGGCTAAAGACGGGTCTCAAAGCCGTGGACGACGTGTTGGATGGGTTACACAAATCCGACTTCATTCTGGTGGCAGGCCGGCCTGGCACGGGTAAAACCGGCTTTTTAATTGGTATTGCCATGCAGGCGGGCATGATCCTCCGCCGTAACGTGGCCATGTTTTCGCTTGAAATGTCATCCGAACAGCTTTTGCAGCGTATGTTAGCACAGGAAACCCGGATCGAGTCAAAAAAGTTACGTTCGGGCCGCTTCACAGACGAAGAAGCTGACCGTTTCACGCGGGCAATTGCCAAATTTGAGCATGTGAACATATTTATTGATGATACTCCGGGCATTACACCGCTGCAGTTAAGCGCTAAATGCCGCCGCATGAAGGAAGAACACACCCTCGACCTGGTCATTGTCGACTACCTGCAGTTGATGTCAGGCGACCGACGCTCGGAAAACCGGGTTCAGGAGGTTTCTTACATCTCCAGACAGTTGAAAATTTTGGCTCGTGAATTAGACGTGCCGGTTTTGGCGGCGGCGCAGCTTTCCAGGGCGGTCGAACAACGCGACGATAAACAGCCGATTCTTTCCGACCTGCGCGAATCCGGTTCCCTGGAGCAGGATGCGGATATTGTGATCTTTATCAACCGCCCCCACATGCACGACAAGAATGACAGTCGCCGCAACCTCGCGACACTGGCTATTGCCAAACACCGAAATGGTCCGGTTAAATCAGGTATCGACCTTGTCTTCCTGGAGCAGATTGCCCAATTCAAAGACCTGGCGTATGTGAGCTGAGCGACCTATGACAACAAGTCAGGAATCAAGATTTTCGGAGAGCGTTAATCAGGTCAATTTGCCGGCCAATTTTTTAGCCTGTGTCAGTGAGATAAGCCCGGACGCCCTGCTGGTTTTGATCGCTTATTTTCAAATGTTGAGCCTGCAAGAACAGGAAAGTCAGCTTGCCCTGGCACATGATCTGCAGATCAGTCTTCCAGCCGACTTCCGCTCAGAAGACGAGCGTTTTGACGCTGCCCTGCTGGAACTGCATAATGCCCGCTTACTTTACTCGCTGACCGACCCTCAAAACCCGTTGAAAACTTATTTGATTGCCGGCACACCGCAGGGAACCAGCATCTATCGGCAGCTTTGTATAGCGCCAGATCGTTTCGACGACTACATCCAGGCAAAGATTGTGGCAGACACCAGCCAGCCCAATTTGTTTAAACTCTATGAAGACAATTTCGGCGCGCTGACCCCGATGATCGCGGAGGTTTTGAAGGCCGACCTGCAAACTTACCCCGCGGAGTGGATTGAGGCTGCCATGAGAGAAGCGGTCGACTACAATGCACGTAACTGGAAATATGTGCAGGCGATTCTGCGCAACTGGCAAGAAAAAGGACGCAAGCAAACCAATGAAGAAGGTAAACAAGATCTTGACAAATTTCGGCAGTACTACCTCCAACAAAAAAGAAACCAAAACGGAGGCTAAATCTGCCTCTGAGCCCGAGAAAATCTTCTATGGTCCCGGTGACCCTGAGTGCCCACTTTGCCATGGGATCGGCTTTGTGGGCTATGACGTGCCTTTGGAGGACCCGCGCTTTGGCAAGAGTGAAATTTGTGTCTGCCGACTGAAAACAGTTCAGGCGTATCAGCAGGATTATCTTTACAAGCTCAGCAACCTGGTTATGCTGGCCGAACTTACCTTCAGTAATTTTTTGCCCAGAGGCAGGGTTGGGCTTGGGAAAACGCAGGCAGACTCGCTTGAACAGGCATTTAACTCAGCTCAAAATTTCGCAGGCACGCAAAAAGGCTGGCTCCTGCTGACCGGCAGCTACGGTTCGGGTAAGACCCATCTCGCCGCCGCGATTGCGAACCAGGCTGTTTCAATGGGCACGCCCACAATATTTTTGACCGTGCCCGACCTGTTGGACTGGCTGCGCTCTTCTTTTTCTAAGTCAGGAGATTCTGGCTACGAGCACCGTTTCGACGAGATTCGCGGCGCGCCGCTGCTGGTGATGGATGACTTTGGCACGCAGAGTTCCACCGCCTGGGCGGAAGAGAAATTATTTCAGATCATCAATTCGCGCTACATCAACCGGCTCCCCACGGTTATCACCAGCAATCAACAACTAAACGAATTTGAAGGACGCATCCACTCGCGCCTGCTTGACCCCGATCTGGTGGCGCATGTGCACATCCTCGCGCCCGACTACCGCAACCCAACAGATGAGTTTGGGCATCCGGAGCTTTCCAGCCTGCATTTGCACGCCCGGCAGACCTTTGGGGTCTTCAGCTTTCGCAAGGATGAGGGTCTGCGCAAGGAAGATATCAATTCCTTAAAAGAAGCCTTTGAAGCCGCTAAGACCTTTGCTGAAAACCCAAAAGGCTGGCTGAGCCTGCATGGCGGCTATGGCAGCGGTAAGACCCACCTGGCGGCTGCAATCGGCAATTACCAAACTGCCCGAGGCGCCCCGCCCCTTTTCATTGTCGTTCCTGACCTGCTGGACTATTTGCGGGCGGCTTACGCGCCCGACAGCGGCATCAGCCTGGATAAGCGTTTCTATGAGGTGCGCACTGCCCACCTGTTGATTTTGGATGACCTCAGCACCAAGTCAGCCACACCCTGGGCAAAGGAAAAGCTTTATCAGCTTTTCAACTATCGTTACAACGCTGAACTCCCCACGGTGATTACCTCATCTTCCGTGGCAGACGAATTAGACCAGCGGCTCTACAGCCGTTTGTCTGACCGCCGCCTGTGCCGCATCCAGATGATCACTGTGCCCGGATTCACTGGAAAGTAGAGATACCGCCCCTGGTTCACGCCTGAGGTTGATAGCCGCGGTTTGCAGCCTGGTTGGCGGGCAAGAGGCAGTTGTCCCGCGCTGCGTGTACTCTGTCAACAACAAGCATTGTGGTCAAGATAGCCGCTTTCTGGTAATGCCATCACTGTAAAAAACACAGAGTACCCTTGCGGACTTGTGAAGCGACCCTCAACCGCTTTTTGGGTATAATGGAAGATTGTGTATACACATGCCATGCGCGGCCGCAGTGCCGCATAACAGGAGAAGATAAATGACGACGAAAATTATCCGAGAGTATCCCAATAGCTTCAACCTCCCTTACCGCATCAAGAGACTGGGGAATATCGCCCACAACCTTTGGTGGGTTGGAAACCCTGAAGTAGCCCGGCTTTTCAAAACAATCGATCCTCTCAAGTGGAGATTATCCAATCACAACCCCATCGTCCTGCTGCGCAGTGTGAGCCGCGCGAAGTTTGATGATCTGATCAAAGATCGTTATTTCCTCGATAGTTACGACAACATCGTGCAGGAATTTGACGCTTATATGAACCGTCAGGACACCTGGTTCAATCAGAAATACCCGGATAATTCCGGTGACCAGATTGGTTATTTTTCATTTGAATACGGACTGCATGAATCGCTAATGGTCTACGCGGGCGGTCTGGGCATTCTTTCGGGCGATCATCTCAAAGAGGCCAGTGACCTGGGGCTCCCGCTTGTGGCAGTTGGCTTTCTTTACACCTACGGTTATTTCTCTCAGCACATCAGCGAGGACGGCTGGCAGGAAGCGCATAATGTGGAAATCAAGTTCAGTGATATGCCGATCGTTAATCTCTACGATGAAAACAACCAGCCAATCAAAATCTCGATCGAACTGCCTGGCCGCACGCTGTGGGCCAGACTCTATGAACTGCACGTTGGGCGCGTGCGTTTGGTATTGTTGCATACCAATATTCCCGAAAACAACCCACAGGATCGGGAATTGACCGACAAGCTCTACATCAGCGATCCCGAGCTGCGTATCTCTCAGGAGATGTTGTTAGGGATCGGAGGGCTGCGTGCGCTGCAACGGCTGGGTCACAATCCGGTGATCTTCCACATGAACGAAGGTCACTCCGCTTTCCTTTCTCTGGAACGAATGAATCAACTGATTGCCCAGGGGCATTCGCTGGAAGAATCCAAAGAGCTGGTCAGGCGTTCGAGCGTCTTTACAACGCACACACCCGTCCCGGCCGGGAACGATGAATTCCCGACCTGGTTGATCGACAAGTATTTTGCCAATTACTGGGGAAAGTTGAACCTTGACCGTGATCAGTTTATGAACCTGGCGAAAATACGAACCGATTGGTCAGATGAAGTATTCAGCATGCCGGTTCTGGCACTGAGGCTCTCTGACTATCGCAACGGCGTTTCGAGGCTTCATGGCGATGTTTCCCGCAGGATGTGGCAGTATCTTTGGCCCGAAAAAACCAGCGATGAAGTTCCCATCAGTTACATCACCAATGGAGTACACACCGGCACCTGGCTCGCACGCAGGCTTTCCGATTTGTATGATAAGTATCTCGGGGTCGACTGGAAAGAGCACCAGGATGAACCCAGCATGTGGGAGCGCATCGAAGCTATCCCGGACAGCGAACTTTGGCAGGTGCGCATTCACCTGAAGCGCAAGCTGGTCAGTTATATGGTCGCGCGCGCCCGAAGAGAGTGGGCAAATAACCACACCCATCCGGTTCAGACTGTGGCCAGCGGCGTGCTGCTTGACCCGTTGATGCTGACGGTTGGCTTTGCCCGAAGGTTTGCTACCTATAAACGGGCTAACCTGGTCTTCAGAGACTATGAACGCCTGATGAGGATCGTCACCAACGAGGAACAACCGGTGCAAATCATTTTCGCCGGCAAAGCCCACCCGGCAGACGAGCCTGGCAAGCGCCTGATCCAGGAAGTTTATCGCCATGTTAAGAACGCCCGCAACGGCGGTCGCCTGGTCTTTCTGGACGACTATGACATGGATATGGCCCGGCACCTGGTTCAGGGGGTCGATATCTGGCTCAACACGCCCAGGCGACCACGCGAGGCTTCTGGCACCAGCGGTATGAAGGCGGGCATGAATGGAACGCTCAACTTCTCGGTGCTGGATGGCTGGTGGGCAGAAGGTTACAACGGCAAAAACGGCTGGGCCATCGGCGATGAGACCGTTTATGACAACCTCGATTTGCAGGACGAAGCCGATGCCCGCAGTTTCTACGACACGCTCGAAAACGAAATTGTGCCGTTATATTACACCAAGCGTTCTGCTGACGGGCTGCCCGGCGACTGGATCGAACGGATCAAAGAATGCATCCGTACGGTAACGCCGGCATTTTCAATGACTCGCATGGTCAAGGAATATACCACCCAGCTTTACCAACCCGCTTTACTGGCTTCAAAAGAAGAACAGAAAAGCGAGCTGAAAGAGGGTTGAGCCCTAAGCCTGAATGTACTTATCAGGGCAAGCACGGCAGGGGAAGATGAACAAGACGTCTGCAGGAGCGAAGCTCCCGCAGACGATTAACTAATAAATGGAAGAGATTTGTCATGACTGAGTTTTTTACCTGGCCTGTTATCGGCACAACATTTCTGATATTTTTCGTCAGAGTGCTTTCGATCACGATGGACACTTTACGTTTCATGCTCACCATGCGCGGCAAAAGAGGCATTGCCTGGTTGTTGGGCTTCTTTGAGTCTGTATTGTTCGTGCTCACCGTCGGGGTAGTTTTAAATGATATGTCTAATTTCCTTTATATCATCGGATATGCGGCAGGTTTCGCCACAGGCAACGTGATTGGAATTTATATCGAGAGAAAACTGGCGCTGGGCTTCTCGCATATCAGCGTCATCAGCAAAACCTCTGGCAACAATGTGGCCAGAGCCCTGCGGGAAAACGATTTTGCTGTCACCGAGATCCCTGCCCAGGGGATGGACGGACCCGTTTGCATCAGCGACCTGTTCGTTCGCCGCAAGGACGTCGCTGTTGTTGAGAAGATCGTTCAGGAGACGGATCCGGATACGTTCATGACGATTGAAGACGTCACCCCGCTGCGTGCTGGTTATTGGGGGAGGCAAAATGTCAGAAGATAATACCACCAAGAGAGCCCTCATCTTCGACTTTGACGGACTGATTCTCGACACGGAAACCGCCGAGGTGGAAATCTGGCATGATCTTTATTCAAAGGCAGGTTTGAGCTTTGATATGACGGCCTATAAAGAACTGATCGGCTCCAGTGGTCATGGCGATTATGATCCCGCTCAGGCTCTGGTCGACCGCCAAGGGGAGACCCGCACTTTTCAAGAAGTCCGCAGGGACTTTCGAGAGATCGCATATAAGTATGCTGAAGACCAGGAACCAATGGAGGGCGTGGTTGATCTGATCCGCAAGGCCAAGGCTAAAAATTACTTGCTGGCTGTGGGGTCCAGCGCTTCTTATCGATGGGTGGGAACGCATCTGCGCCGTTTGGGCTTGCTGGAAGAATTTGATGTCATCGTTACCTCTGACGACGTGGAAAGTGCCAAGCCGAGCCCTGACATCTTTTTGAAAGTGATCGAAAAACTGGGCATTTCGGCGGACCAGGCTTTGGTCCTTGAAGATTCACTCAACGGCGTTCTGGCAGCCAACCACGCCGGAATCCGGGTGATTGCCGTCCCCAACCCCATCACCATCGATCAGGATTTCTCCCTCGCCACGGCGGTGCTGCCCTCTTTGGCCATGCTGGATCCTGATAAGTTCTTTTAACCAGGGGGCACAAATCGAAACGGACGGTCAGCCCACAGCGCGGCGATAGAGACGCTCGTGGCCCAGTTCGATTGTATTCCAGATTGCCGGGCCTTTCTGGGGTGTACTGGACTATAATTTGGACACCTGAATGAAAGAAAGGAAGAATACTCCATGCAAATCGACACTTCTGAATTTTATTTCGGCAACAGCTATGACCTGCAGACTCAGGCAATCGCCCCCGATAAACTCACCTACTACGATCCCCAAGACTTAACCACCCACGCGGTCATCACCGGTATGACCGGTTCTGGCAAGACCGGTATGGGCATCATCATGTTGGAAGAAGCGGCCTTGAAAGGTATTCCAGCCATCCTGATCGACCCCAAGGGCGACCTTACCAACCACCTTTTGCATTTTCCTGAATTCTCGCCCGCCGATTTTGCGCCGTGGGTGGATGCGGATGCTGCCGCGCGTGAGGGCCAAACCGTCGAACAGGCTGCCGAGTCTGCAGCCGCAACCTGGAAGAAAGGCACTGAACGCTCCGGGATCGACAAGGCCCGTATGGAGAAGTTGGCACACAGCGTTGATTATGCTATCTACACGCCCGGTTCCGATTCTGCCATCCCGGTCAGCATCCTGTCTTCGCTAAAAGCCCCGGTTATCGCGTGGGAGGATAACAAAGAAATGCTGCGCGAGTCGATCAGCAGCACGGTCACCGCCCTGCTGGAGCTGGTGGGGTTCAAAAATATTGACCCCGTCCGTTCGCGCGAACACATCCTGCTGGCAAATATTTTTGAAAACGCCTGGAGCAAAGGAGAGGACCTCGACCTCGAAAGTCTGATTCTTCAGGTGCAAAACCCGCCTTTTGAGAAGCTGGGTGTTTTCTCGGTCTCCAAGTTTTATCCCGAGCCAGAACGTTTTAACCTGGCGATGCTGTTGAACAATTTCATTGCTGCGCCGTCGTTTGAAAGTTGGCTCAAGGGGCAACCGCTGGATATTCAAAGCATTTTGTATGCACCCGACGGCAAACCCAGGCACAGCGTCTTCTACCTGGCACACCTGGCTGATGCGGAACGTATGTTTTTTGTCACACTGCTCTACTCCGCCATCGAAACCTGGATGCGCACGCAATCTGGTACCAGCGACTTGCGCGCACTGGTCTATTTCGACGAGATCGTAGGCTATCTGCCGCCGGTGGCCAACCCGCCCAGCAAACCGATAATCCTGCGTTTGCTCAAGCAGGCGCGCGCCTTTGGTGTCGGGCTGGTGCTTTCCACGCAAAACCCGATCGATCTGGATTATAAAGCCCTCTCCAACGCCGGCACCTGGATCATTGGCAAACTGCAGACCGATCAGGACAAACAGCGACTGCTCGACGGTCTTGCCAATGTGGCAGGAACGTTTAACCGTTCATATTTTGACAACACTATCAGTTCGCTGGGTAAACGCGTTTTCCTGCTGCACAACGTACACTCCAAGGAACCCGAGATTTTTACCACCCGCTGGGCAATGAACTACCTGCCGGGTCCGATCACCCGCAACAAACTCAAGGATCTAAACCGCCTGGTTGGGGCTGACGAGCGCATGCTTGCAGCGGTTCAAAGCGGAGCTGATCAGACGCTTACCGCAGGAGACCTTCTCGGCGGAAAAAACGGGGACCTGCCAGGCAGAACGACCGAACCG
Source organism: uncultured Anaerolineaceae bacterium (assembly GCA_964536465.1). Taxonomy (GTDB): domain Bacteria; phylum Chloroflexota; class Anaerolineae; order Anaerolineales; family Anaerolineaceae; genus Mesolinea. The sequence continues at coordinate 2,119 of CAZHXQ010000024.1, read as the reverse complement.
GTGTTAGGTTCCAAGGTGGATATCTTTTACCTGCCCGTGAAACTGGGACTGGGAGAGGCCTACAAGCGGGCTGCAGAACGCGGAGTCGCGCCAACCATCCAGCCTCGCTACCACTACCGACCAGTGCTGGTTGGGCAGGCACAAATCTGGTTCACTAACCGCACTTACAATGTCAATACCCAAAAGCGGGTGACGGTTCTGATTCCAGAGTTGGAAGGCCGGGGTATGGTGCAATGGAAGGATTACCAGGTGGATGAAATTCATCCCAGCGATTTTGACTCGCGACCACTGCCAGAAGCGACCTTCGCTGACCTCCAGTATCCTTTCGATGATGAGAAAACTGTGGCGAGCCTGGAAAGCGATTTCGCCGATTGGCTCTATCGCAATTATCAGCTGACTCTCTACCAAAACCCCAATTTAAAGTTGGTCTCAGAGGTCGGCGAGAGCAAAGAAGATTTTGTTGCCCGAATCCAGCAGGCTGGCGAATCCGGTTCCGCGGAAGAAATCGAGAAGATTCAGGAGAAATTTGCCAGGCAAAGAAAGTCGATTGAAAACAAATTAGAAAAAGAGCAATTAACCCTCGATAAGAATCAGCAGACTCTCAATCATCGCCGCCTGGAAGAAGCCGGCAGTGGTCTTCAGACGGTTATTGGCTTGTTTGGCGGAAGTAAACGCAGCATCAACACTTCGCTGACCAAACGCCGCCTGACTGCCACAGCAAAAGCCAATGTTGAAAAATCGGAAGCCATGATTGAGCGATATACCGCCGAACTGGCGGAGTTGGACGCCAAGTTGCAAGAGGAAATCGATGATTTTGAGCACAAGGCGCAAGCAGGCTCTCCAAAGATCGAAGAAATATTCATCAAACCCTATAAGAAAGATGTGGTGGTGGAGTTTTTTGGTCTGGGATGGGCTCCGGTTTATGCCTTCAAAAACGGCAATCGCTGGCTCGAGATAGACGCCTTTTGAGCATCGGTCTGTAAATAGAAACCGGGTTGAATTGCTCAACCCGGTCTTTTTTTAAGTAGTTCGATGTAATGGCTTAATCCGGGCTGACCGAGGTGATGTTGCCAAGCTTGTTGACCTCAATCACCCAGCGGCTGCCTGGGATGGCTTGTTGGAACAGGTCGTAATCGCTGGAGGTGTATTGGTATTCATCGTCATCCGTCTTAAATGTGATCGTATACTGTTCGGTTGAATCGCCCAAGCGCTGATCGGTAGTCAGGTTTGTGCTGGGCCAGATCGCGTTGGTTCCATAACCATCATCGACCAGGGTATTGACCACCACCCATTCCATGGTGTCATAAGTGCAATATTCCTCATAGACTTCATAATAGCAATCCTGCACCACTTCTCCCACGCCTGTGCCAGTATCAATGGTGTAGGGCTCGCCACAGACTTCCTGAGAATTTGGTTTGGGGGTCTCTGAATCGTAGCGGTGCCGCAATTGGCAATCGTAGGGTTGGGCAGTGAAAGGTATTTCTTTTTTCCAGTCGCTCGCCTGAACCATCTGATAGGCCTCGACCGCGACCTGGCGGCGCCAGTATGCCTGGGCAACCGTGGCATCCATCGTGTCAGTCTGGCGCGCCCGAGATAAATAGATCGCACCAAAAACGCAGCAAGACAGCAGCACAAGCGCGATGACGATCAGCGCCCACTTGGGTAGCGGCTTTCGCTTTTCTGTTTGCGGAGGCATAACGGGTGATGGCTGAACAGGCTCGGCTTCAAGAGCAACCCCAGCCGGTCTCGAGGTTGCTCCGACCGTCAGGTCGCCGCCACATTTTACGCAAATCTTGGCATCAGCCAGATTACGCGTGCCGCAATAGGGGCAATGCTTATCCGGCCCACTTTGTGCCATGCGGATCAAGGCTTCGTCTTTAATGAAGTTGAAGGTGTTGGGGTCCACCTGTTCGAATTTGACGTCAATCGGTTGAGGCGCGCCGCAAGACGTGCACGATCGAATCGCCCCAGGGTTGCGTGTTCCACAACTGTCACAAGTCCAGACTAATTCGATGTACCCAAGTACTTTCCTTGCCATTTTCGACTCCCAAGAGGTATTTCAATGATGGATTAAGTATAACAGAGGCTGAAACCGTGATGAGGCCTCAGCTCAAAAAAT
>CAZHXQ010000023.1:0-23170 GCA_964536465.1 uncultured Anaerolineaceae bacterium | reverse complement strand
CCTGGGCGACAATTGCTTTAAGCATGTTATTGCCGTTGGCTCAGGCAAAGGCGGGGTCGGCAAGAGTACTGTCGCTCTCAATATTGCCCTGGCCTTATCAAGAGACGGTGCTAAAGTAGGGTTGATGGACGCAGATATTTACGGACCCAACATTCCCCGCATGCTTGGTCTGGATCGACTCCCTGAGAAGGGAGAAGGTAAAAAGATCGCGCCTGCTGAAATTCACGGGTTGAAAGTGGTCTCGATTGGGTTTCTGGTGCAGCCCGGGCAGCCACTGATTTGGCGCGGACCCATGCTGCATTCTGCTATTCAGCAATTTATCACTGATTTTGACTGGGGCAACCTGGATTATCTGGTCGTGGACCTGCCTCCGGGGACTGGTGATGTGCAGCTGTCTCTGGCCCAATCGCTTCCCATAAGCGGCGCGGTGATCGTGACCACTCCTCAACAGGTATCGGTTGATGATGCCTCAAGGGCAGCCAACATGTTTGCAAAACTCGAAATCCCACTGTTTGGCATTATTGAAAACATGGCTTATCTCGAAATGCCTGATGGCAGCAGGCAGTATGTCTTCGGCGAAAAGGGCGGTGAGCACCTGGCATCTCAGCTTGAGGCGCAATTCCTGGGGAGGATACCTCTTGACGCAAATATTGGTCTCTCCGGAGACATCGGTAACCCAATTGTTGTCCAGGAGCCGCTGAGCCCTTCCGGTGAAGCGCTGGTTGCGATTGCCAGAAATATCGCCGCGGAGGCAAGTAAAGAGGCTTTCAGGAAAAATCAGGCAGGATGATATAATTAAAGATTATGCCTGGACAAAAACTCATAGGAGTTCAATTTAAGCCTGTAGGAAAAACCTACCATTTTGCTTTGCCTGAAGATATGGTTGTAGAAACTGACGATTATGTGATTGTCAATACTGCCCGTGGAAAACAGATTGGTAAAGTGACCACCGACCAGGTTGTTGCTTCTGACCACCAGCAGGAAGTTCAAACCGTCGAGCGAAAGGCCACTCCTCGTGACCTGATTCTGCGCGATATGATCAAAGAAAAGGAAGCCGAGGCTGTTGAAAAGGCTGCCAACTTCCTCGAAAATTCCAGGTATGGTGGTGTCAAAGCTATCGATGCGGAATACTCTTTCGATTCCAGCCGTCTGACGCTTTTCTTAAGTTATGAAAATTCATCGGATTTCAACATGCGCAGTTTTATTCGTGAGGCCGCGCCCATGTACCCTGATACCAGGCTCGAAATCCGCCAGGTGGGCCCCAGAGACGTGGCTAAAGAGATTTCGGGTTTGGGGGCTTGTGGTATCGAAAAGCGCTGCTGCTCAAGGTTCTTGACCGAATTCAGCTCGATCTCGATCCGAATGGCCAAGTCTCAGAACGTATCGCTGTCACCATCGGAAATCACCGGTATTTGCGGGCGTTTACGGTGCTGTTTGGCTTATGAGCATGACCTTTATGAAGAAGCCCGCAAACTGCTTCCAAAGCAGAAAAAGACCGTTCAAACCCCGTTGGGTGAGGGCCGGGTTCTCCAGGTTTTACCTTTGACTGATTCGGTAATTGTCGATATCCCTGAAATTGGCAGGCGTGAGATCACACGGACTGAACTTGAAACCGGTAAAATGACAGAGCAGGTTCCGGTCATACCCGCGTATGAGGAAAGCAGTTCGAGCGACAGTGACGTGGAAATGGTTCGTTTTGACAACGTGGGCAGCCCACCAAAAAGTCGTGATGCTCGCTCTGAACCCTCTCGCGGCAGGTCGCGCTCAAGTAAGAACCGATCTGGTCAAGCAAAGGCAAAAGCGCAAGAAGGCTCGACCAAGACAGACACGGGGAAAGATAATTTGAGTTCTCAAAAAAGGGGTGGCAGAGGGCGTTCTTCTTCAAGGAGAGGAAAGCGGACCCCGAGGAACGATAACAAAGCGAATAATGATGCAGGCAAGGGCAATTAACCCGCAAGTATTCCCCCCATGGCAGGACCCGATGGATATTCTGGTTATTCTTGCCCATCCGGATGATCCCGAGTTTTTCCTGGGCGGCACGATTGCTGCGTTGGTCAAACAAGGCCACAATGTCAGCTATCTGCTGCTCACCAAAGGTCAGAGGGGTGTCAGCCCTGAATTTCCAGATTCCGAAAAGCTTGAAGAGGTCAGAATTCACGAGCAGAGCAACGCCGCCAGAACACTGGGTGTGAGGGATATCTTCTTCCTCGATTTTCAGGACGGGTTTTTGGTGCCAGACCTGGAAACGCGCAAAAAAGTAACCAGGGAGATCAGAAGGCTGCGACCCGACGTGGTCGTCAGCTGTGACCCGCTCTTACTCTACCAGTGGGGACGCCTCAATCATCCTGACCATCGCGCTGCCGGACAGATTGTGATTGATGCCATCTTCCCTGCGGCGGGAAACCCGGCTTTTTATCCTGATCTGCTGGAAGAAGGATTGGATCCGCACCAGGTTAAAGAACTCTGGCTCAGCCTGCCGCTTGAAGCAAATTTTGAGATGGATGTCACCCAAAACTGGCAGTTAAGACTGGATGCGCTGCTAAAGCATGTCTCTCAGATTGGCGAGACGGAAACTTTCCTGCAACGCATGGAATGCTTCCGGCAAGCGCAATCGGGGGATGGACTGCAGTATATTGAGCGCTTTAGAAGAATCATCTTATGAGCCAAATAGGTTACGTCGAACAAAAACAAGGTATTCAAATTTTACAGGGATTCCTTTTAGAGGGACTCCAGGTTTTCGGTTGAACCAGGCTTGAGAAGGACCTCGGTGGGACTAACCCCGACATGGAAAGCATGACAGAAAAATTACCACTCTCAGACCACCTTGAAGAACTACGTCTGACTTTGTTATGGTCTTTACTTGGCCTGGTGGTTGGAGTGATTGCCGCTGTTTTTTTCGTGAATCCAATTCTCGATTTCCTGGCCCGTCCAATTGGCGGCTTGCAAAACCTGCAGGCGATTGAAGTTACCGAAACTATGGCAGTCTATATGCGGGTTGCCTTGCTGGGTGGGGTAATCCTTGCCTTACCCTGGATTGTTTTTCAGTTGTTGCGCTTCGTCAGCAAAGGCTTGAAGCCAAAGGAGCGCAAAGGCATTTACATCGCCCTTCCATTTGCGGTACTGCTCTTCCTCGCTGGCGTGGCCTTTGCCTATCTGGTTATGCTGCCAGCCTCACTGGGGTTTTTTCAGGAGATCCTTAAGGTCACCACCAGCATCCGGTTGAAATCCTACATCAGTTTTACGACCAATATTCTGTTTTGGATCGGGGTAAGTTTTCAACTCCCCCTGGTGTTTTTCGTGCTGACAAAAGTTGGCATTGTCACCCCGAGGTTATTGATCAAGGGTTGGCGTGTGGCGATTGTCGTCATTGCGGTATTGGCAGCTGTCATTACACCGACTGGCGATCCAATTAACATGTTAATTTTCATGTTACCGCTTTCTGTATTATATTTGTTAAGCATTTTACTTTCCGCCCTGGCCAGCAAGCCTGCGCCAGCGGAGAGCGATAAGGAGTAACTATGGGTAGTTTGCAATTACCAGAGATCGTTGTGATCGCGCTGATCCTTCTGCTGATTTTTGGCGTAGGTAGAATTTCAAAAATCGGAGGGGAACTTGGTTCTGGCATCAGGGCCTTCAAAGAGGGCCTGAGCGGCAAAATTGAAACTGAACAACCTGGTGAAGAGAAGACAACAACTGACGATCAAACTCAGGAATAAAATATGGAATTCTTAAATCTAGGCTGGATGGAAATAGCCTTGATCTTAATTCTGGCATTCATTGTGCTTGGCCCTGGAAAATTGGTAAAAACCGGACGAGACCTTGGCAGCTGGATCCGAAAATTAAGCCGTGACCAACTTTTTCGGGAGGTGGTTCAGACAACTGATGAAATTCGCCGATATCCCCGAAAGATTTTCGATGAAAGCTTGCTGGATCTTCCCCCTCATGTCCAACAGCAAAAGGATCAGACCATTGATCCGCAGAAACCTTCCATTATTCCGATGGAAGAATCGGAGAGCGAAAAGCCTGATCCGCCCGTATCAACTGGCTCCCAGATTCCTTAAATTTTTCAGCAATGCCTCAAAAGCGCTGTCAATATCCCGCGCTGGTTTATTTTGACTGGCAGGCACCAGACATTCAACTATCGCCAGAAGTTGGCTTCGGCTAAAGTTATGCGCGACGTCAAACATACTGAAAGGATTGGCTAAAAATTCAGGCAGTCTGCGCATAAATTGTTGTTTTAACAAGGAAGGCATTTTTGCCCGCCGGATTAACCGGTGGACCTTCTCGACGGGAGTAGTTGCGCGTTTTTCCTGCCGCACACCTTCCAGGATGATTTCCAGTTTTGAACCATTTGGGCAGGCAATTGTCTCAGTTGCCAGGCTTTTACGCTCGCTGTCGTAAGCAGTTGTGATGGGAATCTGGACATCGTCCAGAAAAGCAAGCGCACGGTCAGGTTCTGAAATGGCGATGATTTCAAATTTCCAGCTCCTGTCGGGCAGATGCTCCGCAAAACTCCCTCGCGTGGCTTGCTTGATTATTCGCAGTTTGTCTTGCTCCAGCGACTGTGTTAGCAGCGTTCGGCAGAATTCTCCTTGCAGATAAGCCTGACCTTCACCCGCGTCCTCATAAAGATCGTACTCTCCGAATGCTCCGGCAAAAACCCTGACGTCAAAGCCTCGGGGCAGAGCAACCCCGTTTGCGACTGGGTCAGCATTCAGGGGGACGATCGCTCCGTCAGGTAAGAAGACGGGGATATCGCCCTGGCCGCAGTAGAGGCTGTGCCAGAAACCACCCTGAAAAGACTCGCTAGTAAAGAAGTGAGTCCAGTTACCTTCTGGCAGCCAGACCAGGTGGCGAGCAAAGCCGGTCATTGGATCGATGGGAGTGGTGACCGGGGCCACCAGCATGGTTTGACCAAAGCTGTATTGCCCCGGGCAAGCGTATGCGTCTTCGCTGCCCGGCCAGGAATAATACATAGGCAAAACGATTGGTTGACCGCTGCGGGCATTTCGTTCATTTGCGGTGTAGATGAAAGGGAGCAGCTTGTGCCTAAACTGCATGGCATAGCGGGCATGCTGGAAGGTGTCCAGGTCATAACCCCAGGGAAGGCGTTCGATGAACTCGTTATTGGTGGAGTGCAGCCTGAAAATGGGGCTGAAAACCCCAAACTGCACCCAGCGTAAATAGAGCTCAGCCTCTTCGACCCCTTCACAATGACCCCCGATATCGTGACTCCACCAGCCGTAGGCGACGTTAGATGCGGTCGCGGTCATTTCAGGCTGAAAAGCCAGGCTGGCCCAACTGACCACCGAGTCACCTGAGAAACCGATGGGATAGCGCTGCCCACCCATCCCTGGCCAACGAGAGAAGATAAATGGACGTTTTTCAGCCGTCCTGCCCTGATCATAGTAATGGAGGTGATTTAGCCAGAAGAGCGGGTCGAGACCTTGAATTTTTGAGCGGCTGCCCTGCTGCCAGTCAAGCCACCAAAAATCGATGCCCTGCTTCTCGAGGGGGTGATGGAGGACTTCAAAGTAGGCCTGGGCAAAGGTGGGATCGGCGATATCGAAAGAAATGGGCTCGCCGATTGCAGGGTCTTTACCCATGCGCTTAGCCATCTCTGGGTATCGGTCTTCGTGATTATGCACGCCCTCAGCGGGGTGCAGATTGAGCGCGGTCTTTAGACTTTTGTCGTGCAAGCTGGCAATGAACCCTTCCGGGTCGGGGAAGAGTTCTCGATTCCAGGAGTAGCCTGTCCAACCGGATGAGGTGTTGCCAGTTATGGTTTTGTGCCAGTCCATATCAACGATGCAGACCGAGAGTGGCACCTGGCGCGACTGGAATTCGTCCATCAACTGCTTCAGGTCATCAGCCGAGTAAGCCCAATAACGGCTCCACCAATTTCCCAGCGACCAGCGCGGCAACAGGTTTGGTTTGCCAGAAATTAGCTGATGATCTTGAATAGCCGCAAGGTAATTTTGCGCGTAGCCATAAAAGTAGAGGTCTTTGTAGTCCAGTGACTTATCCCTCGAAATGGGCCAATCATTCTCGTCAAGCACCAGGTTGACGCTATCATCCACCAGTGACCAGCCAGAGCGTGATACCAACCCCTTGCCAAGTGGGACAGGCCCGTTGGCGCTATCAAGTGTGCGGATAGTTCCGCCCAGATTAGAGTAATCGCGATCGCCGTAGCGCCAGTGTTGCCCACTTTTTTTCAATTCAATCCAAAGATCGCGCCAATGAAAGCGGTTATTCTCATAAAAATGCAGTGTCAGGTCTTCTGTCTCGATGGTCAGCCATCCATCCGTTCTGTTGACCGTGAAGTTTGGGACAGGCTGCTGTCGGTACCAGTAGGTAAGACTGGCTCTGTCTTCAAAGAGACCCTGAGGGTCAAGTTCCATCCGGATCAAACGGCTGGTCAGAAGCGTGAAACGTGCCTTGTCGGAGCGGACGATCGCTTCGGGGGCAGCAAGGGGTGCGAATGGTGGTTTTATGTTACTCATACCTCATCCTTCGGTAATTGGTATCCAAATTTTACCGGAACATCACGATTGTGGTGGCATTTTGTGAGATTATCAGCACCAATTTTCCAGCAAGGACAAATTGAGTGTTAAAATCAGCCAAAATCGATTGTCAGGAGCGTATGAAAACACCGCAATCCCCCTCCCCAAAAAAACAACCGTATAAGTTCAAGAATCTAATGGCTCTTTCCACTGGCTATTTTGTTGATCAGGGCGAAGCGCAGGCCATGTCTATTTTCAGCCCGGTCTTGCGCCAGATTTGGAATTTGAGCATTGGCAACCTGGCCTGGATTACATTTGTTCGCAGCTTGCTCCAGGCGCTGAGCTCCCCATTCTGGGGCTACATGGCAGACAGATATTCGCGCAAGAAGGTTCTCTTTTGGGGCACCGGCTTTTGGGGTATCTGGACGATTCTGGTGGGATTGACACAAAATTTCAGTCAGTTGATTGTCGTGCGAGTGATTTCGGGGATTGGGCTGGGCTGCCTGATGCCGGCCACATTCTCGATCATGGCAGACACCTTCGCGCCCACTATCCGGGGACGCATGCTTGGCTATCTGGAAGGGGTAGGTATCCTGGGAATCATCGTTTTTACGATGGGTTTGGGCAGCCTGGCTACACCTGATCTCTGGCGCTGGGGCTTTATCATCCTCGGGTTGGCCAGTATCATTTCTGGCGTCATCATCCTCCTGGTTGTCAAGGAACCGATCCGCGGACAATCTGAGCCCGAAATGAAGGGACAGCTCACTCAGGCTCAGGCTGAGAAATATAAAATTCAGGTTGAGGACCTGCTGAGAGTTTTGAGAATCCCGACCATTCGGGTGGCCATCCTGCAAGGATTAGCTGGTTCGATGCCATGGGTGATCATGGGCGCCTTCCTGATCCTCTGGTTGGTAGAAGAACGGGGTTTAAGCACCCAACAAGCACCCATTGTTTTTGGGATCATGCTGGTTGGAACAGCCATCAGCAACGTTATGGGAGGCATTATTGGCGATTGGGCCGAACAGAAAAGTCCCAGATATGGGCGCGCGTTCATCGGGCAGATGTCGGTGATCTTTGGCATTCCGCTGACGATCATACTGCTAACCAGAACTGAAAACTGGAGCATCCCTGCTTTGACAGCTTTCAGTTTTTTTATCGGGTTATTGATCAGTTGGCCCGGTAAGGGCTCAAAAGAACCTATGATGGCTGCGGTGGTCCCACCAGAATTGCGTTCGACCGCGTTCGCGATGACCACTTTTGTAGAGAGTGGTTTCGCGGCAATTGTCGCCCTGATCTTTGGGTTGATTGCCGATAAGATCGACCTGCAAACTGCAATGTTCTGGACTATCCCTATCCCCTGGATCATCTGCGCCATCCTCTTCAGCGGTTTTTATTTTACTTACCCTAAAGACAGGGAAAAACAGCATCTTCTCATGAAGAGGCGGGCTGAAGAGCTGGGAATCAATCAATAAAAAAAGACTCCTCGTAAGAGGAGTCTTTTGTGAGCGGGAGCGACGGGATTTGAACCCGCGATCTCGGCCTTGACAGGGCCGCATGTTCGACCACTACACCACGCCCCCACAGAACAAGAAGTCTATCACGATGGATTTAATCCGTCAAGGAAAACGGCGGGAAAATCCGAACACTGACTGGTCAGCGGTTGTACTCCCTGTAAATTCAACGAGCAGAACCCTGCGAAATAAAAATACTGGCAGGATACCGTCCAGAAAAGTTCTGAAAATGGGCATAAAGAAATAACGGCAGGTCAACGACCTGCCGTTTGGTTAAGTTAAGTTATGCTTTGGCGGCGTCGGCGACGTCTTCCGCAGCGTCGGAGGCTTTATCCAGGACGTGTTCAGTGGTTTTCTTCGCACTGTCGACCACTTCCATGGCTTTTTCTTTGGTGATTTTGGCGAGTTCATCGGCTTTGTGGATGGCATCTTCGTAAGCCATTTCTGCGCGCCGTTTGGTCTCTTCGTAGGATTCCTGCCCTTTATCTTTTAGCTCGATGGCCTTTTCCTTGATGACCTGGCGGGTTTCTTCACCAGTTTGGGGTGCCAAAAGCAAAGACGCAACTGCGCCCGCTAGCGCGCCTACTGTAAAGCCCATTACAAATGATCCAAAATTATTTTCGTCTGACATAGTGTTCTCCTCTTGTCTATTCTAAATTTTTACTTTTTGAAACGAAATAGTTGAGCGATCTTCTTAGCCTCAGCCAAGGATTCGTTCAATTTAATCACCGGTTCCGTAAGGTTATCGCTCATAAACCTGACGGTGCCTTTTAGCGTGTTGACTGTGTCGGTGGTGGAGTGCAGGATCGGTTTGACCTCATTCTTGAGTAGATTAGTGAGATCTGCCAATTGTACGATCAATACTACCAACGCCACTCCGATCACAAACATCATGAGAGCCATCAGAATGATGAATATATCTCTGACCACCCTGACGGTTCCCTCACTCTGGAAAGCCAAGAATACGATTCCAGCAATTACAGCTAACAAGACCAACGCAGCGATAACAATTGCTATGGTGCCTTTTTTGTTATTTTCCTGAGGAGTTTCCGGCAGTTCCTCGGGTTTGGTCGTTGTTAAAAGTTTTGTGGTTGATGTCTCTTCCATATTATCCTCATTGCTCTGATTATAAGCCAAAGCATCTGTCATTTGATACAGTTGTACAACTGTTTAAATTTCTTCAATCTGTAATCCGGCCTCATCGGTGGTAAAAAGTTCTTGTTCGGGGGTCAGGATGATATCCCCAAAGGTGACGTCCTGATCCGTTTTAATCAGGTTCTGCTTTACCAGCTCAAGGATTGCGAGAAACACGACAATAGTCTTCAGCCGGTCAGGACTATCACCGAGAATCTCAGAAAAACTGGTTTTTTGTTCGGTCCGAAGTAAATGGAGGATTTCTTCAACCTTCATCCTGAGGGTCATTTGAGGGATGCTGATGCGGGCGCTTTCTGGTATTGAGATTTGTTGATTGGCAAGATTCTCGAGCGCCAGAATTAAATCTGTGAGACTTAATCCGGAAAGGTCCAGTTGGACATTGGCCGGATAAACCTGAGGAATGTGCAGGTGGCAACGCAGGTTCCTGTTCATGCGATCGGACAACCATTCTGTAGTTTTTTTGATCTCTCGATAAATGATCAGCTGCCGGGCGAGGGTTTCTCCGATATCTTCTTCATCCTCACTTCTCAGGGGCGGTCTTGGCAACAGGGCTTCAGATTTAATTTGTACTAATTTGGAGGCAATGATCAGGAATTCTGAAAGATAATCCGGATCTGCGCTTTTGTTGTTCTCGATAAATTCCAGGAACTGGTCTGTCACCTGAGCCAGGGCAAGTTTGCTGATATCTAACTCTGCCTTCAAAATGAGATCGAGTAACAGATCGAGCGGACCGGAGTAAACCTCCGTTGTGATTTCGTAAGAATCGGATTGATGCAGCCAGAGTTTTGCCATGCGACAATTATAGCCCAGCTGGGGCTGAGTTTGACCGCTAAACAAGTATACTTATAACCGTTAGGGAGGACGCCGTGGCAAGATTTGTCTGTACTGAATGCGGGAAATGCTATCCCAGAGAGGGTCTGCCTCACTGCTGCCCTTCGTGTGGGGGGCTTTTTACGCTTACAGATCTGGTTTACGACCCAAGGGCAAAAAATGACCTGCCGGGTATGTGGACCTACCGCGAATCAATGGGGGTGGGCGAAAATCCAGTTTGTTATCTGGGGGAAGGTCAGACGCCCTTGGTTGAGCGTACAGCGGACAAGCTCTCCTTTTTCGCTAAACTGGAGAGCCTGAACCCCAGTGGTTCGTTCAAAGATCGCAACTCTGCCATCGTATCCAGTTTTTTGAGAGCACGCGGCGTGCGAAGTGTGGTGGAAGACTCTTCGGGGAATGCCGGAGCCTCTCTGGCGCTTTACTCGGCAGCATTTGGCATTGAGAGCAGGATTTTTGTGCCTGCGGGAACCACAGGACCGAAAGTCAGTCAGATCATCGCCAGCGGGGCCAAGGTGGTGCCTGTTGCAGGAGTCAGAGAGAGCGCCCATCAGGCCGCCCTGGCCGCACTCCTCAATGGAAACGATGTCTACGCCAGCCATGCCTTGCTTCCTTTTGGAATGGCTGCCTATGCTACCATTGCCTGGGAAATTTTTGAGCAGCTCGAGCAAATGCCAGAGCGGGTCTTTTGTCCGATAGGACACGGTTCGCTGTTTCTGGGAGTGCTTTTGGGATTTAAAGCGATCAGCCAATATCTGAGTCTTAGCAAGAGACCTGGGATGATCGGCGTTCAACCGGAACGCTGCTCCCCGCTGGTTTCCGCCTGGAGCGGTAAAACGTTTGTGCAGAGCGGATTGCCGAGCCTTGCTGAAGGTACCATGGTCGCTGATCCGGTGAGGGGCAGGGAAATTCTGGTTGAGCTGAGCCGAGGTCAGGATGATTTGGTGGCCGTTGCAGAGAGTGAAATTCGGCCGGCTTATTCAGACTTGGTCAGGATGGGTATTTACGTCGAACCGACATCAGCGATGGTGTATACTGCCCTGAAGAAGTGCCCTGCCGCTGAAGGCATTAATGTGCTGATAATCAGCGGGAATGGGTTAAAATTCGATGTTACCAAATAATAGCGAAACCGCTGATTCGTTTGATATCGGTCTCAAATGAGGATGGCAAACGAATCGGCTGTTCAACAGGAGAAGTCATGATTGAACCAGCTGCATTGGCAAAATTGCGGGAACATTTACCCGAAAATTTCAGCGATATTTTTATGATCAACAGGGCTATGACCCACCGCTCCTACATGAACGAGAACAAGGACGTTTTGGAGGATAACGAACGCCTCGAGTTTTTGGGCGATTCGGTCCTCAATTTTGTGGTTGCCGAATGGCTATACAACAGCTTTCCCGAAAAAGATGAAGGTTTTCTGACCAAGGTGAGAGCCGCGCTGGTGCATACGCGCCAGCTGGCCCTCTTCGCTCGCAAGATTCATCTTGGACCAGCCCTGTTGGTGGGTCGGGGGGAGGAAATTGCTGGCGGGCGTGACCGAGACCCAATTTTATGTGATGCTTTCGAAGCGTTGGTCGCCGTGATCTACCTGGACAGCGGCATGGAAGCTGTAAAGGAATTTATTATCCCATTGATCGAGTCTGAATCAGAAGAGATCCTGCGTTCTCACCTGGAAGAGGACGTCAAAAGTCGTTTGCAGGAATGGGCTCAGTCCAAAGGCTATCCCGCGCCCAGTTATGTTTTGGTGGGCGAATCCGGTCCTGATCATGCCAAGCAATTCGTGGTGGAAGCGATCATCAACCATAAAAAAATCGCCAGAGGCAGCGGCACCTCCAAGCAGTTAGCAGAAAAAAACGCCGCACTTAACAGCATCAAGAGATTGGGGCTCCAGCAGTCATGAAAAAATCGAACTTCTCTGGTCTGGACCTGCAGGGCTATAAGACCTTTGCAAAGGAGACCAACCTCGTTTTTCCGTCAAAAATCACTGCAATAGTGGGACCCAACGGCTCGGGCAAATCTAACGTCGCCGACGCGATCCGCTGGGTACTGGGAGAGCAGTCTTATTCTTTGCTACGCGCCAAAAAAACAGAAGACATGATCTACTCCGGTTCGGACAACCGCGCCCGCGCTGGTATGGCAGCTGTGTCCATTCGATTTAATAATGAAGATAAGTGGCTGCCAATTGATTACAGCGAAGTCGTGCTTTCCCGCCGGGCGTATCGGGATGGCAAAAATGAATATCTGATCAATAACCAGCGTGTGCGCCTGAAAGATTTCAACGAACTGCTCGGTAAGACTGGACTGAGCGACCGTACCTATACCATCATCGGGCAAGGTTTGGTCGACTCGGCTTTGTCGATTCGGCCAAACGAACGCAGCAAACTTTTTGAGGAAGCCGCCGGCATTGGTTTGTATCAAAACCGCAAAGAAGAAGCCCTGCGCAGACTTGAGACGACTGAACGCAATCTGGAGCGATCTTTGGACATCATTGTCGAAATCAAGCCGCGCGTGCGCAGCCTGGAGAAACAGGCTGCCCGGGTGGGGGAATTTAAGGCGGTTCAGGAAGCGCTGAAAGAGAGCCTGCGGGATTGGTATGGTTATCATTGGTTTAAGGCGCTTAAAGACGTGAACAAGACTCAACAGCTGCTTCACACAGCCGAACTCGATCAGCAATCGGCTCGAAAGGCATTCGAAAAAGAACAACTTGAAGTCACTACCCTGCGGTCAGAAATCGAGACTCAACGGGAGCTAGTCAACAACCTGATGAACAAATTGCGCGACCTGAGGGACCAATTGCAGCAGGACAATCAGAGCCTCGCCATATTGGATGAGCGAAAAGTCGCCGCGGATAAGGCCAGGCTTCAGGTTATAAACGATCTGACTAACCTCGAAGAGGTTATTCGGGCTGCTGAAGAGCGCTCTAAGGCCTACAAGTTGGATGAGAACAAAATGCGTGAAGAGCTGGAATCTGTTCAGCGACAATTTGAAAACCTGAGTGTTTCAAGAACCAAAATCCTGCAACAGGAAACCAACCTGCGCAAGCAAGAAAATCAACTCCGGGAAGCGCAAATTGAGGTCGAAAAAGAAGCTGTTGTCATTCGGTCTCGTAAACAAGAAATGACCGAACGGCTGAGCACACTGCAGTCAAGCCAGCATACTATTCAGACCAATCTTGATGGGCTGGAAAATGAACAGCGCAAATTACAAGGTATTATCCAAGAATTGAGCCTTAATGTGCACCAGGCTGAACAAGATTTGCTTTTACTGAAGCAGGATGCGGATAAAACTCTGGAAGAACGCTCAGAGGTTTTGAAGGATCTGGAATCTTACCAGCAGAGCAGCCACAAGCTTGACCTGGAGAAAAACCGGGTAAAAAACCGTTTGGAATTGATCAAACAAAGCCGTGAAAGCCTGGCCGGGTTTTCTGCCGGAGCCAGGAGCCTGCTCAAATCCAGCCGTGAGAAAAGACTGCGCACCGATTTAACCGATCTGGCAACGCACATTGAAGTGCCGGAAGAATTTGAGACTGCCATCAGCGCCGCCCTGGGTGAGGCTGTGGATGTGCTCATCGTCCAGGGTAAGCGTCTGGGATCAGCACTAGTGGAAGAATTTTCTGCCGCGCTGGAAGACCGAGTGGCAGTCCTGAGTCAGGGCACGCTCAAGCAAGACCTCAACTCCCCCGCGGAAACACATGCGGGCTTGCTTATCGCCAGCGGAATTGTGAAAAGCGACCAGGCTTTCCGTCCAGTGGTGGACCTTTTGTTAGGCGATTTTGTCATCGTGGATGATATCAGCAGCGCCTTCGAGTTACGGGAGAAGCATCCGCAACTGAATTTTGCTACCCGCTCAGGAGAAGTTTTGCTCAAGAATGGCATCGTTTTGATAGGGAAAGCAAACAAAAGCAGCAAGGTAAGCTATACCCGCCTGGTTAATGAACTGACCCAACAACTGGAAGAAATCGATGTTTCTTCAGCCAAAATGGCGCATGCGGTGGGTCAATTGAAATCCAAAATGGAAAAAATTGATGCTAAACTGGCTGAAAACCAACAACAAAGTCAGCAGAAACAGAACTCACGCGATAACCTGAACAAACAACTGCAGGCTACCAGTTTGTCTCTTGAAAAAGCCCGTGGACGCGCCAGCTGGATTGAGCGCCAGCAGAGTGAAAACCAGTCCACGCAGGAAACCCTCACCGCAGCATTGGAAAAGCTAAACAGGCAGGAACAAGAAAACCAGCAGAAAACACAGGCTTTGGCCGATCAGCTGCAAAAATTTCGGCTGAAGAGGGCAGACTTCCAACCGGAAAACATCGAAAACCAATATCGGTATCTCGAAACAGAGAAACAAATATTAAGCCAGTCGCTGAATCACCTCTTGGAAACCCTTAAAGCCGACCGCCAGCGACTGGAGGCAGACAAGCTCAGGAAAGCCAATTTTCTCATTCGAATCGCAGATCACGAGCGCGTTTTGGGCGAACTGGAAAGTCAGATCTCGACTTTGGTAGAGACAGTTGGGCGTGATCAGGAGTTGATTAACAGTCTGCAGGAAGCGTCGCTCGATCCCGGGTTAGAAAAGCTGCGCAACCTTGAAAGCCAGAGCCGACGGTATTCCGAGACCAACTCCAACAACCAGCAATTCATCACCGAGAAAGACCGACAGGTCATCCACTTTCAGCTTGAATTAGCCCACCAACAAGAACGGCTTGAAAATCTGAAATCCAGGATCGACGATGATTTTAGCCTGATCGAGATGGAATACCGCAAGGAGCATACCCAATCTGCCCCGCTGCCATTCCCTGACCTGGTCATCGATACTCTGCCGGAAATTTTGGAGATTCCTGAGAGCCTTTCTGCAACGATCAAACAACAAAAAACCCAAATTCGAAGAATCGGGACTGTAAATATGGAAGCAGACCAGGAGTTTCGGGAAGTCAAGGAGCGCTTTGACAGCCTGAATACCCAGGTCGCTGACCTGACCTCGGCGATAAGTGACATCAGGCAGATGATCAGGGAGTTAGACACGGTCATGCAATCCGAATTTTTAAGAACCTTCAAAGCGGTCAGTTCCGAGTTTACCTCGATGTTTTCGCGGCTGTTCAACGGTGGCTCGGCCCGATTAATTCTCAGCGACGATGACTCGCCCATCGACGGAGGAATAGAAATCGAAGCACGCTTACCCGGAAAGAGAGAGCAGGGGCTGGTGCTTCTTTCGGGCGGAGAGCGCAGTTTAACGGCGGTCGCCCTGGTTTTTGCGCTGCTGAAGGTTTCTCCGACACCTTTTTGTGTTCTGGATGAAGTGGACGCGATGCTCGATGAGTCTAACGTGGGACGGTTTATCGAACTGCTCAAAGACCTCTCCAGCGAGACCCAGTTTATTCTGATCACTCATAATCGCAACACTGTTTCAGCGGCTGATGTAATTTACGGCGTAACTATGGGCAAAGATTCCTCAAGCCAGGTGATCAGCATGCGGTTAGATGAGGTGGACGATAGTTTTGTCCATTGATTCAGGGCATCAAACAAAAACGAAACCCCTGGACAAGACCAGCCATTTTTCTAACCAGCCAAGATCTAAAATATTACGACAGGTTAACTGACAAATTGAAAAAGCCGGCAAGCTGCCGGCTTTATTCGTTTGGCTAACCTGGGGCTAATTACCCTGAGTGTTTGGACTGATAACGTAGTTATACAGGTCTTCGGGCACGGCAGGGAGAGTAGGCGCAAATTCGACCCAGGCAGACTCAATCTGGATATCGTCACGTGAAGTTCGAATATCCTCAAGCCAATCGGTGAAATACGCCTGTTTTAGTTGATTGAATTTCGAGCTCGTAACCGGGTTGACCGCTTTTGTGACCAACTGAATGATATGCCAGCCAAATTGTGTCTCCACGGGCTCACTGATCTGTCCGTCGTCTTCCAGGTCGAAGGAAGCTTTCAGGAAAGTCTCGTCATAACTGTCTTCTCGTCCGATCCAGCCTAGGTCACCACCATTGTCTTTGTTGGACTCATCGGTAGAATATTCCGCTGCCAGGGCTTGCCATTCTTCGCCTTCAGCAAGCTTTTCAATGACTTCATTGGCGAGGTCTTCATTCTCTACCAGGATATGGCGGACCCAAACCTGCTCTTCTTCCGGCCGCAGGTCCTTGGTAACAGCCTCAATCAATTTTTCTCGCAGGAGACCATTATACAGAATCTGTTCGATGTCATCTCTTGAGATGCCGTAGGGCCTCAGAGAATCGACATATTCCTTGACATCCTGTTTGAAGAGTCTTTCGGTATAGGGTGTGGGGGTGGGCGGTTCGGTTGGTACTGTTGTCGCTGATGGCTCGCTGGTCGGGGCCTCCTCGGCAGGAAATGTCGGCACGACTTCTTCAGCAGGCTGAGTGTCTGGCCCTTCTGTGGTAGTTGGTTGCCAGCCCTCAGGTGTTTCTGTGGGTGTGGCGGAAGGCTCGGGTGTATCGGTTGGGTTGATCAGCTCGATCTGAGCGGCCGACCAGGTGGGGGTGTAAACCGGGGTGGAAGTGATGGTTGGCGTGTAAGTTCCTTCGGGATAGAAAGCAAACTGCTCTCGCAGCAGCGCCTGTACTTCTTCGTCGCTGACAGTAATATTTCGTTTTGCTGCTTCTTCTCGAATGATGACTTCATCGATCAACTGATTCAACACATTCTCACCGATGATGGCAGGGTCCTGCAGTTGGTAAAGCAGAGGGAAAGCGTATTGTTTTCCGGTCTCGCCAAAGTAGTTAACATATTGGGTTGCCTGCGTGAGCATGTTCATGCGGGCATACTTGGTGTTGGTTTGGAAATCCCCGGCTTTAATTTCGGTATCACCAACCGATGCAACGGTTACATTAGGTTTTATGATGTAGCGGTCTATCAGCACATACCCCAGCAGCACGGCAACAACCGCAAGGGTCACGATAGTGATGCTTACAGCGGTTTTGACTTGCTTTTCTTCTTGTTGCTTTCGGGTTAAATATTTTTTTGTCACCTTTTGAGGGTTTGATTGTTTTTTGGACATCTCAACTCTTTCTCAATGGAGATTAATTGTTATCTGCCCAGAAATCACCTTCAAAAGGAAGTAAGGCAATGTGTCGAGCGTTTTTGATCGCTGTCGCAACTTCACGTTGATGCTTGGCGCAAGTGCCCGTCTGGCGGCGAGGGCGGATTTTTCCGGTTTCGTTGACCAAACGGGACAATAATTCGACGTTTTTGTAGTCAATCACCAGTTTCTTGTCACTGCAGAACTGGCAAAATTTGGGTCGGGAAACGAACCGGCGGTTGCGGCTGCCCCCGCGTTCACGGCGGTCGTCACGGTTGCTGCGATCGCCACGGTCAGTAGGTCTGTTTTCAGTCATTGTTCCTCCAGATTAATCAATGCGAATTACGCTGTAGCGCAGAATGTGTTCGTTGAAGCCCATGGTGCGCTTGAGAGCAGCCACTGCTTCAGGCTCATAATCAAATTCGACCAGAACGTAATAGCCTTCGTTCATTTTGCGAATCGGATAAGCCAGTTTGCGTTTGCCCCAGCGATCGGTCTTCGCGATCTCACCTTGATTGTTCTTGATGAGGGTTTCGATGTTTTCGACAGCGGCATCCAGTGCCGCTTCGTCCAGGTCTGCCTGGAGAATAAAAATTAGTTCGTATTTATGCATACTTCGAGGCTCCTTTCCTCGGGTCTGCTCCTGCTTTGGCCGTAGGCGGACAGGAGTGGAAGGTTTGATAATCGGCTTGAGCCGAATTTAACGTTAGAATATTACCACAAACGGCAGAACTTGCAAGAAAATCGTGTTTTCAAGTGCGCCAGACTGATCAATAAAGGTCTCACAAGTGTAGTTGGATGCCGTTTTTTCCCGCGGACTCTTTTGCTGCAGATTTATGATGAGAAGGTTGAATCTCGGTGATACAAGTTAAAGAATACTTTAAACCTCTCTGCTCAGACCTGGGCTTACCTGTGAGGTTGTGCGGTTAAAGCCAGCTGGAGAGCAGGCCACCGCACAACCCGATATGATGAACAAAAAGAAATTAGTCGTTACTGCGGTCTCTGCTGCTGGCACGATCATTGGCAAACAACATCGTGGCCACACTTACTATCAGCGAGCCCAGGAAAGCCGACCACCAGCTATTGACGTTATAGCCCGCATTAAACCAGCCAGCTGAAATATTGGATGCCAGCATGAAGACTGCGGTATTCAAGACCAGGCTGAAAAGCCCCAGCGTCAGAATGATCAGCCCGCAAGACAATGTTTTCAGAATGGGCAGCAGGAAGGCATTCAACAAGGCTAGTACTGCCGCCATGACTGCGTATGAAACCCATCCGTCTCCGTTAACCTGAATGCCAGGGACTATCCAGGCCGCCACAAAAACGGCCAACAAAATTACCAGCCATCGTTTCAATATATTCATGATGATCCTTTCTACTTGGTCAATTAGTTCAATCTAATTATCACCCATAAACAAGTAGAAGCAGTAGATTATCTAAGGTTTTTTCACCCAACAAATTAATGCGCGTAGCCATAATAGGGTGATGATCTCGATGGATGCTATTATGTAAGGTCGGGTTGTGGATTAAAAGGCGAGTTTTAGTTGAGTAAGAGTTTGGTTGCCCAAGGATTACCTAAAATTACAAGCGTCCAGAAAGAGGATGAGTACGGAAAGAGTTATAAAGCCGAGATGCTAACAGACAGAGATACCCCCGGCGCGAATCGAACGCGCAACAAACAGTTTAGAAGACTGGTGCTCTGTCCATTGAGCTACGGGGGCAGGGTCGAATATTATACTACTTTTTTGTAAAAATCACACAGGGCGAATTCCCTTATAAACTCTTGTTGAGCCAATTGTGCTTAAAATGGTCTGAGCAGGTTTGCTCACAACCGCTGCGAGTTCTTCAGAATCCATTGGTTGGTTATCTCTGCTCAAAAAAACCTTGAAGATAGAATCGACCAGAGGAGCGCTGGGGGTGATGAAATCTTCTTGGCGGGCACAGTGTGTGATTAAGGTGTGGATCAAAGCGTCGCCCTTGGTAACCTCTCCGGTTTCGGGATCAACCAGGTCCAGTTCTGAGCCATCAGTGTGCTGCGCAAAGGCTTCCCTGTGCTCAGGACAGAGATAAGAAATGAGCGAATTACGCCAGTTTCGATCCTGGGACTTCCACCAATCAAAATCGATGCGAAATTTTGTATTCCTGTTGGGTTTAATCAAACTGGATTTACTTAGCATGATGCTCCTACAGCTTCTCTGTGATATGGTAGTAATGGTCCCCGACATGGAAGAAATCATCACTTGAACGCAGGACATCCAGCAAATCCATTGGGGCAGTGCGGCGAACCACATTCATGGCTGCATACAAGTCTACAAAGTGTACATGCCTTTGATTGTTCAACTTGGATAGTTCCGACATCATTCTCATAACGTCGGTCTTCAAAGCTGGTGGTTTGCTTTGCCGATTCTTCCAAACTTCATCCAACCCGCCTGTATCAGGGATGGCGATTGCCATGCGCTCGTTGAAGCCAGCAGAAATTGCCTGCCTGAGCAGGGCGAAAACAAGTCCTCCGTCTACCCCAACCAGAACGGTTTTGATCCATTCCTTGTTCGAACGCTTTTTCTCTGGCGCGATCTTCATGACACCCGGGTCATCCGTCCTGGTGATCTCGAGGATGCTGCCGGGAATCAGATTCTTTTCCAGATAATAATCGCGCAATCCGATCACGTAATTTTTATCCCGCACCACCCAGGCAGAAATAGGGTCCTGGTTTTGTTCGTCAACGAAAGCGATTTTAACGGTGTGCGACTGCAGCGACGAGGGTAACACCTGACTCGTCAGGGGGGTCACGGGCAAACTGCCCGCCCTCCAATGCGGATAGGTCAGGGTCAGGCGGATCGTTTCGGTGGGCTCGTTGTCAATGATGTCTTCGGTTGAGAAGGAAAGTTCATCGTCCAGATCGTATAACAACTGGTAAGTCTCATCGTCCAGATCATCCGAAATGATCGAATGCCGCTCGGCGCGCAGGTAAATCGGGGTCTCAAGGACTTCCTCGGGCTCCAATCGACGCAAGAACCAGGAGAACTGTCGGGTGGTTCCAACTTCGTCGAAGCGCGGATCTTCCTGGAGAGCGTAATTAACCGAGAACTCAAGTAGTTTCTGGTTTTCATCGCTGTTGGTCAATTCGAGCTGTTCCATCAGTTCCCCGATCCCAATCGGGCCTCCGGCCATCGAATCCAAAATGGCTTCGGCAAGGTTGAGATAACCTGCTCCGATGTCAATTAAAAGAGAGCGGGGGAACCAGGTATCACCGATGCGAACCAGATCGTTTTGTGCTTCAAGCGCGCTGCGTAGAAGAGCACTGATTTGCCGACCTCTGAGGTTCATAATTGTTCCAGTGTTCTGAACTTCGCCAGAACTGGCCAGATAGTCTTTTTGGTTGAGTTGATGAGCTTGCATCCCTGTTACGAATTCTTTAATGCTGCCATCCTCAAATTCAACCTGAATAACCTGAAAGCTGCCTAACCCAGGATTGTCCCCTTCGCGAATCGCTGTAACAATTCCGGTGATATCATCAAGCTCAGGGAAGTTCAATTTATCGCCAGGCTGATAACTTTTGCCGGGCAAATAGGTAAAGCCGGCTTTTGCTTTACGTGCGGCCTCTTCTTCCGCAAGCTGATTGAGCCGCCGGTTTACCAGGACCTGGCTTAGATTCCGTATCGAGAGTGGTTCTTCAGTTTCAAAGAGGTGATTGGTAAGATATTGCAGGTCCTCAGGACCAATTGTGAAGTTATCCCAGTAGCTGGCGTTCTTATTTTTGGGTGAAGCGGTCATAAAATCCTCTTAAGGTCAGGTATCATTAGATTATACATTAAATACATTAGAGGACAATTCATAGAATATGAATAATAAGATTCACAAAACAAGTTTTGGGGGTTGGAAAAACTGTTTTTCTCTCAGGAACGCTGGCGTTGAAATGATTGCGACTGCAGACATCGGTCCAAGGATAATTTTTCTTGGATTTGAAGGTGAGACCAACTTGCTGAAACTTTTTGAAGGCCAAGTTGGCAGGAGCGGGGATGATAGTTTTCTTTTTTATGGCGGCCACCGCCTATGGGCTGCACCTGAAGACCCGCAGTTGTCCTATATTCCTGATAACGAGACCATTGAGGCAGTCCTGCTTGAAGAGGAAGGCATATTGATCTTAATCAGGAAAGCGGATGAAAGTAACCTCGAAAAACGGCTATCAATGCGCGTAGCCACAATAGCTGAGAGAAAAATGTTAGTTGAGGATTCTGGGGAGGTTGAGGTTAGTGAAAACTCCACGAAAGATAATATCAAAGAAGATAAATTAATGCGCGTAGCCACATTAGGTCAGGGTCACGTGGTTTCGGAAGATATTGGGGTAGGAGAGAGGCTACAGCTTTCTCATGAGAATAATGTTGAGACAGACAAATTAATGCGTGTAGTCAAAATGGATAAAGGGAAAGATGTTGAAAGGGAGGGTGGCCAGGATGATGATCCAAAATCCTTCGCCAGGCCTGGTCTTGAGGAACAGTTATCAGAGCCACCGAGCATGAATGATGAGAGCAGCAAGCATCACTTCCAAAATAACAAGGATTGTGACTCAGGCGTGATGGCTTCGTTTGTTGTCAGAAATGAACTCATCAACCGGGGCCAATCACCCATCACAACAGCTTCCTGGGGTATCACGTCCTTAACGCCAGGGGGCACGGGGTTCATGCCTTTTGACAAAGAGATCAGTCCCCAAAAGCAGCTTCAAGCCAGAAATCAGATAAATCTTTGGGACTACACTTCTCTGGCTAATCCGGCTTACCAATGGAAGGATGAGTGGCTTGAAATCGATCAAAGCAGAACTAAGAGCAAGCAGAAGGTTGGCAGCTTCAACCGTAAGGCATGGCTGGCTTATCGTCTGGAGGACCTTGTGCTTGTCATTTTTGTCCCCCAGCTGCAATCAGAAGAGGAGAACTATCCTGATCTGCGCAGTAACATCGAGATCTACTTTGACGAAGACATGCTCGAGTTGGAAACGTTAAGTGCCTGGGAGACGATCAATCCTGGAGAGTCTGTTTACCATGACGAAGTCTGGGCTTTAATTAAACTAAACGACGATCCTGATAATGAGACCGTCATTCGTGATTATGTTTATCCATTGGTGCATGGTCAGATAAAGTAAGCGATAAAGAAACCAATCAAAAGCCCCATTACAGAGATAGCAACCAGCATGTAGGCCTGGGTTTTAAAAAAGTCGTGCTTGCCAACCCTGTTCATTAACGTTTCCCCTCTTTCTAACCCAGGGGAATAACGCTTTATCTCAACCCTTACCGTTGGTTGAAAACTAAGGTGTTCGGTCTCAGAAGCCTCCATTACGATTCGATCTACTGGCATGGCTTGCTTCGCCGCGATCACGCGCTGAGTCTCAAAAGAAAGCATTACAGGCTGATCTGCCAGCGCCTGCTTTCGGACTTTCTTCATTCGTCTTCTTGTGTAAGGTGTGCGCATCGGATAGCTTGTCGCGCTCATGCTGTGCTCCTCAATCATCCTCTTGAAGACGACATCTTGCTAATTTTGCCATCTTCATCTGCAACAACGCGAATTGTATGGCAAATTGACTTCCCATTGGGCAGGGCATCACGGTAACTGTAGATGAGTAAATAGCTGTCTGTGGGGTGAGCGCTTACTTTAGGGCTCACACCCAATAGTTTTGGATATCTCCTCGCGACCTTTTCGTTTACTTTCCGGATGGCTTCTGCTTTCATAGTTGCCTACTTCTTCATTCTCCTGCGCAAAAAGGCTGGTACTGAGAGATTGTCTCTGGCATCGAGATTGGGGTATTGTTCCAGACCGATCTCATTTTTTGATGCAGGTGTCTCGTACGCATCGATACTGTCCGTTTCAACCGGCTGGGTATATTGGTCTTCATTTTTTGCCAGTCCATTGAAACTGCTATCTGGAAAATTTGCTTTTGGTGCACCGATTCCCGTAACGATCAAGATGAGTTGGACCCGGTCTTCCATTCTCGGGTCAGTAATGATTCCGGGAATAATGTCTGCATGACCCCCTGTTGCATCCTGGAGAGTTTTCAGGGCGTCGGTCACATCCCTAAAGGACATATCCTCACTACCGGTGAAGTTCGCGACCATTCCTGAGGCAGAGTAGAGATCAATA
>CAZHXQ010000022.1:0-23908 GCA_964536465.1 uncultured Anaerolineaceae bacterium | reverse complement strand
ATGGTCAGAGAAAGGCGCGGTTAAACACCAGCAATACGTTTTTCTTACCCTCCAGTTCGGAGAGAGAAAAATTGTTACCAGAGAAATCTGGAAGCGAGAAATCGGGCGCGGGTTGATTTAGTGAGACACGAGGCATTTTGGGTCCTTTTTCTGGTGGGGGCCGTGTTTACAGCCCACTTGGTTTACAGTCAGGCAAGAGAGAAGATCGACCTCGGCCGAGCCTCAGACACCTTATCTGAATTATTATCGATTATAAAGCCTATGCCCCGGGGCGTACAAGCACCAGCGGCCCTGCGCCTCGACAGGTGTGGGCAGTGGTTTACTTTTTTAACCCCCGACTTGGTATAATAAATTACTACTGGCACAGAGGAGAGGCTTTATCTATGAAAATCATCGAATGTATTCCCAACTTTTCTGACGCAAGACGACCTGAGGTTATCGAGGCGATTATTCAGGCAGTCGCAGAGGTGCCGGGAGTGCTGGTTTTAGACCGCCACTCTGATCTGGATCACAACCGCACGGTTTTGACCTTTATCGGGGACCCTGAAGGCGTTGAAGAAGCCGCTTATCAGGGCATTGCCAGGGCGGCTGAATTGATTGACCTCAACCACCACCAGGGCGAGCACCCCCGTCTGGGGGCTGCCGATGTGGTGCCCTTTGTGCCGATTTCGGATACCACCATGCAGGAGTGCGTGGAAATCGCCAGGCGTCTGGGAAAGCGGGTGGCAGACACCCTGGATATCCCGGTATACCTTTACGAAGAAGCCGCGGTCAGGCCTGACCGAGTTAATCTGGAGGATATCCGGCGGGGTGAGTTTGAAGGGATCAAAGAAGCCATCGCCTCAGATCCCTACCGTGAACCCGATTTTGGGCCAAAAGTCATGGGTCCTGCCGGCGCGGTGGTGATTGGAGCGCGGCAACCTCTGATTGCCTACAACATTTACCTGAATACTCCCGATGTCAGTATCGCAGAAAAAATTGCCCGCCGTGTGCGCAGTTCGTCCGGCGGATTTCACTTTGTCAAAGGTATGGGCGTGCTGGTCGATGGTCTGGCCCAGGTTTCGATGAACCTGACCAACTACAGAAAATCACCCATGGCGCAGGTGACCGAATTTGTCCGCCGTGAAGCCCAACGCTATGGGGTTGGCATTCACCATTCTGAAATTGTGGGCTTGGTGCCCAGCCGCGCGATTATCAATGCCGGTCGCTACTACCTGCAGTTGGATGGGTTTGAGCACGACCAGCTGCTGGAAAACCGTCTGTATTCCGGCAGCGAAAACCAGGCAGGCGCCGCACAGGTGAGCTTCCTGGACCAGGTGGCTGAGGGCACCACCGCGCCGGGCGGCGGCTCGGCAGCGGCCTATGCTGGCGCATTGGGGAGCGCTTTGGCAGTGATGGTAGCGCGCCTGACCGTGGGTAAAAAGAATTACAAGGACGTGGAAGAGGAGTGCTGGCAGGCCATTGAGAAAGGTGAAGACCTGCGTAAACGGCTGACAGAAGCGATCGAGCTGGACGCTGAGTCCTTCAAAGGGATCATCCTGGCCCGGCGTCTGCCCCGTGACACGGAGGAAGCCCTAAAAACCCGTGAGAACGCGATCATGGAAGCCAGCTTTACGGCGGCGTCAGTCCCTTTACATACGGTTGAAATGTGCCTCGAGGTGATGAAACTGGCCTTCCGCATGGCTCAAATTGGCAACCTGAGCGCCATTTCTGATGCGGCATCCGGGCTTTATCAGGCCAAAGCAGGTTTGGAAGCTGCCTACTTAAATGTTGAAATTAACCTTTCAGGTTATGAGAAAGAAAACAAAGCTATCGAACTCCTGCAAAGGGCGAAACAGCTCAGAGCAGAAGCAGCTGAACTCACTCTAGAGCTTCAGACACTTTTGAAAGATCGCGCTGAGCTTTAGCGCTCTGCCTACAATAGCCAACATGCCTATAGTCGTCATCATTGGTTCTGAAAACCCGAGCAAAGTTGAAGCAGTTCGCGAAGGTTTTCAGGCTGTTTTTCCTGACCAAGAATTCAAATTCCAAACCAGCTCGGTCGGCTCAGATGTGTCGGGTCAGCCCATGGGCGATCACGAAACCCTGACAGGGGCCCGCAATCGCGCCTGGAACGCGCGCGGGGTCATCCCGGATGCGGACTTTTGGGTTGGCTTGGAGGGCGGTTTGGCAGCCCTGGAAAACGATGCTGAGAGCCTGGCTGCCTACAGTTGGGTCTATGTTCTCGGCAAGACCCATACCGGTTTTGCGCGCTCGGCTGCCTATATTCTGCCCCCCCAAATTGCCGCTCTGATCCGGCAGGGGCTGGAGCAAGGGGATGCTGACGACCTCGTCTTTGGACGTCAAAATAGCAAGCAGGGCAGTGGTGGGGTCGGTCTGCTTACGAAGGACCTGATCACCCGCAGCCAGCTTTACTCGATGGCAGTGGAACTCGCGCTGATCCCTTTTATCCAGCCTCAGCTTTACCCGGCAGCAAGGGCAAGCCGACCATGATGAAGCAATTTTGGAAACAGAAAACCTTTGAGCAGATGAGCCTTGAGGAGTGGGAATCGTTGTGTGATGGCTGCGCGAAATGTTGCCTGATCAAGTTCCGCGAGATGCCTACAAAAAAGGTCAAATTCACCAATGTGGTCTGCAGATATCTCAATCTCGATACCTGCCAGTGCAGTGACTATCCCAACCGGCACGAAAATGTGCCGGAATGCATCTTTCTGACCCCGGAAATCGCCAGGCGAGCTGACTGGCTGCCGAGCACCTGTGCCTACCGGCTGGTGGCTGATGGCAAGGACCTGCCCTGGTGGCATCCGCTCAAGACTGGCGATCCAAACTCGGCCCGCAAGGCGGGGGGGACCGTTTATGGCAAGGTGGTCAGCGAAGATGAGGTGGATGACGCTGACCTGGAAGATATGGTCGTAAATTGGTTCGACTGAATCCGTGCAGGTGATGATTTTGCCTTGGGAAATCAGTGGTTTTGCGTTAGAATCAAGTTAACCCAATCTGTTCCCATGGAGGTCCTGTGAGCCAATTCAATGCACAAGTTGACCGGATGATCCTGACGGTTGTGCAAAGCCAGGATACAGATGTTGTTGAAATGGCTTTGGAACGTCAAGGTCTGTCTTATGTTAGGTTTCCCAGCACTGGTGGTTTTCTGCTGGAGAAGAATGTCACTTTCGTGATAGCGTCTGACGAGAATAAAGTGGAAGAAATTGTCGGGCTGCTTTCAGCAGCCGCCAAGAAAAGGGTCAGTTATGTCGCCGCGACAATGGACTACACTCCTTTTCCCATGGTCATCCCGGCAGAAACCATCGTTGGGGGAGTAACGATTTTTATCCTGAAAGTGACGCGTTTTGAGGAGTATTGATATGAAATTGATAATGGCCATTATTAAAGATGCGGACAATGACATTGTTTCAAAAAAACTGACAGCCGAGAAATACCGGGTAACTTTTATCGCTTCGACCGGCGGCTTCTTCCGCAGTGGGCGCAGCACGCTGATCATCGGCGTGGAGCCCGACCGGGTGGATAGGGCCCTGGAGATTATCAGGGAGAATACATCCAAGTCAGAGAATGTGGATGAGAAGAAAGCCACGGTCTTTGTGCTGGATGTCGAAGGCTACAGTCAATTGTAAATCCTTGGTTGGAAAATACTGAACGACTCAGCATTGGGTCGGCTTGTACTGACAAAATATGTTCACGGATAAATCAATATAATAAGACTGACTTAATTTACACACTCAAGTAGAAAGGTATTTTATGATGAATTTTGGGAAGGCTTTTACCTATATTTTTGAAGACGAACGTTGGTTCGACAAATTGCTCACACCGCTTCTGGTCAGCCTCATACCTGTGATTGGGACGTTCGCATTAACTGGTTACACGCTGCGCACTCTCAAAAATGTGGCACAGAATGAACTGCGTCCTCTGCCAGAGTTCGACTTTGGCCAAGACCTGGGTCGAGGTTTTCGATATTTTCTGGTTGAATTAGTCTACGCTTTACCCATTCTGCTACTGTTGGGGATTATGGTGATTCCGATGTTCATGATCGAAAATTCGGACTCAGCCATGGGGCTTGGAGGAGTCCTGATTATGGTTATCAGCATAGCGGTAATGGTTGCTTACAGTCTGTTCCTGGCAATAATCCAACCGATAGCGATGGCAAATTTTGCCGTGAAAGACAGCTTTGCTTCGGCATTTGAATGGGGCAACTTCTTCAAACGACTGGGCAATAATTTTGGCGCCTGGCTGCTGGTCTTTGCGGGTGTGATCCTGACGGGTTTCATTGCGCCCCTCGGTATGGTCATCTTCGTCATCGGTGTGGTGATCACCTCGGCCTATAGCCAGCTGATGGTCGCCCATCTGGCTGGTCAGGCTTACGCGGCCTCCGAAGTCAAACGCTAACCTGGCAACGTTTTTACCGTAAAGAGCGAAGCAGTGTGCTTCGCTCTTTTTATTCTGAAAACTCTTCAACCTGGTAGGTTTCAACTTCAAGCAATTTGTGCTCCCAATAACCGGGGCTGCATCCCATTTTCCGACATAGTTGCGCGATAAACTGCTTCGGTTCAGGCAGGTCATCCCATACCTGGGGTAAAAATGTGGCCCGGCGGTGCCCCTCTGAGATGACAACGCCGTCCACGCCAGGCCTCAGCAGAGTGACCAGGTCTTTTGGATGGTCGTATTCCAGTGGAACCGGCTGAGTCAGGCGGGAAATTTCGATTTTGATGCGGGCTGTTTCTTCCGGGCGGACAGGGCTGAAACGAGGGTCTTTGCTGGCAGCCTGAACAGCACGGCTCTGCACATCCAAAATAAGGGGCTGATAAGCCTCCAGGGTGCCGATGCAGCCGCGGAGTTTGCCATCGAGCATGAGTGTGACAAAGCTGGCGCCTTCGTCTTTCAAAATCTGGCTGTATTGGTCGAGATCAATCTGAGGCAGGGGCTGATTATTGGCTGTGGTTTCTACAGCCGCGCGAGCGACAGATAACAGCTGCTGCTGATCGAGTTGGCTGAGCTTCTCTGGCATAGGATTTGCACCATTCCTTTCAAACCCATTTGGGTGTAGCAATTATACAAGATTATACAAACTTGCTAATTATTTGTGAAACAGGAAGACTATGTCAAAGCAGATGCAACGATTAGATGATGAAGAAAACCCTGGAAAAGGAGCTTTCTGGCAGCCTGAACAAGCGAAGCAACAACCTGTGCCGCGAACGCTATTCTCTTCAGGTAGAGCGAATCGGGTCGCTCCACCCAAAAACAGCGCTGGGTCCGGTCAGAATGAGGATGAAACCTCCCGGCAGAACCCTTTTGAGAACTGGCGGATCAACGCGGCACCCCACCAACCAGAGGCGTTTTCAAAACCCGAGCGTATGGCTGCAAGAGGCGTGTTGCGTCTGCTCTGGCAGGTAATCTCGACGGTGATTTTGGCAGGTGTGATTGCGGCGACCTTATTTTCTCTGTGGATGCCGGGCAGTTTTCTGCCGGACGACCTCGGGCGACAGGTGGTGGCTGCGGTGGCGGCGGACGAACAGGTCGCCCAGACGGAGGTTGCTGAGGGGCTTGTACCGGCAAACTTCCCAGAAAATAAAATTGGCATCGTTGTCGGTCATCGTGGGAACGACAGCGGTGCGGTCTGCGCAAACGGGCTGACCGAGCTTGAAATTAACAGTAATGTTGCCACCTATTTGCAACAGATGCTGCTTGATGCCGGTTATGAGGTGGAGTTGTTGGATGAGTATGACGCCCGCCTGAAAAACTACGAGGCGGGCTTGCTGCTTTCTATCCATTCTGACAGTTGCGATTACCTTGACGACTCCGCCACTGGCTTCAAGGTCGCCGCCGCCTTGTCTCAAAAAACTGACCGAAGTTCCACCAGGCTTGTGCAATGTCTCTCTGACCGCTACGCCAAGAGAACCGGTTTAAGGTATCATTACCAGTCAGTAACAACCGATATGACCTCAAACCATATTTTCAATGAGGTCAGCCCGTATACGACCTCCGGGATCATCGAACTTGGCTTCATGAACCTGGACCAGGAAATCCTCACAACAAGGCCAGAATTACTGGCAGAGGGCCTCCTGGAAGGCATTGTTTGTTACATGAACAACGAAGAGGTAGGGCAGCCGTAACTTAAACCGGCTAAGAAAACTGATGACCGAGCAACCAAAAAGCGCTGGAACTCTGACCCTCCGGGCTAAACAAGCCATTCTGGAGGGTAATTCCGCATTGGCCAGGCAGCTGGCTGAGCAGGCGCTGCGCATTTCAGCGGATAACAACGATGCCAAACTGATTTTGGCCGGGCTTTCTGAGCCAGAAATCAGTGCGCGCCTGCTGCGCGAGGTGCTCGATAGCGACCCTGACAATCCGGTGGTTTATAAAGCCATGCGCTGGCTAAGCGCCCGCACCCGGCAAGAGAACGCTAACTCGTGGACTCCGGCTGATTTTCCTGAGCCGTCCCTGACGAAAGCAGCACAGCCTGAACCTGCAGCCCCGCAGACCCTCAGACGAAGACCTGCCTGGGCTATCTTCATCATGCTGGTTTTTGCTGGGTTGATTCTTTTTGGACTTTATTCTGTTGGCATTATCCCTGACCGACCGGTTGCCGGACAGCAATTTTTAATCAAAAACGAAACCACCCAGCTGATAAAACCCAGCCTGACGCCGACCAATACACCCACGCCAACCAACACGCCCACGCACACACCTACGCCAACAGCAACCAACACGCCCACCCCAACCAATACACCCACTGCAACGCCCACACCGACGCAAACTGCGATCCCGACGGTTGAAATCGTCCCGTTTATATACGAGCCCGATCCTTTTGAGGGACTGGGAATTGAACCCTTGGGTGAAAAGTGGATCGACATCAACCTGAGCGAGCAAAAACTGTATGCTTACGAAGGTGAAACACTGGTAAACTGGTTTTGGGTGTCGACCGGGCTGCCCAACACCCCAACGGTAACGGGCACCTATTATGTTTGGATAAAATTGCTCTATGATGACATGGTTGGCCCCGGATATTACCTGCCGGATGTCCCCTATGTCATGTATTTCTACAAAGGATATGGAATTCACGGCACCTACTGGCATAATAACTTTGGCTATCCCATGAGCCATGGCTGCGTGAATATGGAAACTGGTGATGCCGGTTGGTTATACAACTGGGCTTTTGTAGGGATTCCAATTAACGTACACTATTGAATATGGAAAAAATGGAACTAACTCGTAGAAATTTCTTGAAATCTATGGGGTTGGGAGCTTTGGGCTTGTTGATGTCTGAAGCCAAACCAGCCTCTGCTTCATTATTCGGGTGGGGGCCTGATGTGCGCCTGGGGCGCATCCTGCGCTTTAATTTACACGCCAAAAAGGAACCGGACCACCTGGCTGACAGCAGTAATTTGCTGGTTTATGACGACGTCCTGCCAATCAAGAAAATGGTCTTTACTCGCAATATTTACGGGAAGCGCCTGAGCTGGTATGAACTGGAGACGGGTGAGTATGTTGACGCCACCTGGGTTCAACCTGTCTATAACCGCCCTAACCCAATTGACAACCGACCGATCCCTGAAGGGGGTTGTTTGGGCGAGGTTACTGTTCCGTTGGTTCCCGTTTACAGCAAACCTAACGTGCGGGACATCCACCGAACTTTTTATTATGATAACAACTTCTGGATTATTGGGAAAGTCAGGGACGCCGCTGGTTTTCCCTGGTATGAATTGTGGGATGACCTGAGTGGGGTGTCATATTTTGTCAGAGCCTACACCATGAGGCGCATACCCGAGGAAGAAATCACCCCCCTCAGCCCCGACGTCCCGCCCGATCAAAAACGTCTGGTGCTGGAACTTGGCTACCAAATTGTCCGGGCTTACGAGTATAACAAGGTGGTCTGGGAAGCACCGGTTTCTTCGGGTAAGATCGATGGTTCCACACCGGTTGGTCGCTGGATGACCAACCGCAAGCGACCTTGCCGCCGCATGATCAACGAACCTCATAACCCTAATGTCTACGACCTCCCCGGTGTACCCTGGGTAAGTTACATCACCATCGAGGGTGTCGCTTTTCATGGTGCTTATTGGCATGCTAATTGGGGCAAAGTAATGAGCAATGGTTGCATCAACATGAAGGCGGCTGACGCGAAATGGCTTTACCGCTGGACTCATCCGGACGTGCCTTTTAGTCAGTTTTTCCACACCGAACCAATCGGAACACGAGTCGATGTAATTACTGGCTTTGGCGATCAGCCAAAAAACTGATTGTTAACCAATTACTTATACTCAACCTTTATACTATTGCCAGAAGAGGAGTTAGAAAGATCTCTGTGAAAAAGGCAATATTTGAAGATTTGGTTTACGATCCCCATGAAAGACAACTTCCGGTTGTCTATGTGGGCGATGAACCTACTTACGTGATTGACGATAATGGCTTCGAACGCCATGTGACTGCTGACGAAATCGACAGGCAAGTCTGGGATTTACTGTCCGCGGACATCGAGGGCAAAGAAGAGCTTCTGAGCGAGCAGACCGCGAAAATGCTTGGTCAAGACGATATCTTTTCGATAGCTGTTATCCGTAGCCAGTTGGAAAACCGCGATCAGCAGTTTCTGGAGCTTCAGCAAAAAGGCTTCGCGCATGAAGTACGCGTGTATATGAACATGGTGGGCTTTAAAGTGATAGTAAGCCCCCGAGGCGAGGTAATGGAAGTGAAGCAGCCCTCGGTTACCAGTGACAACGATGAGTAGGGTTTCTTTAAACGTTTTCCTTTAACAGGTCTACCTGATAAAATTAAAAAAAGAACTATGATGCCAATAAATATCATTGATGTTAATGAAGAAACCTTCGAACTGGAGGTTGTGAATTATTCCACCCAGGTGCCCGTGGTGGTTGACTTTTGGGCTCCCTGGTGTATCCCCTGTCGTCCGCAATCGCAAACGCTGGCCCACCTGACGCAAGAAGCGGACGGTGGATTTCGCCTGGCGCGCGTCAATGTCGATGAACAAACCCGCCTGGCGGAACGATTGAAGGTCACCAACCTGCCTGCAATGAAAGCCTTTGTGGACGGACGCATGGTGGCAGAGTACAGCGGCGTGCTTTCTGAAAAGAACCTGCGCATGTTTATCAACCGAATTATGCCGCGTGTCGGTTCCCTTTTGCTGGCTAAAGGCAACAGTCTCATGCTTATGGGCGAGTACGAAGAGGCGCAGAGCGCGATTGAAGAATACATCCTGGAAAGTCGGGGAGATCCGGCCGGGCTGCTTGCCTTCGCGCGCGTCATGCTTTACCAGGGTAATGGCAGGGCGGCACTGGAAGTGCTCGAACAATTTCCAATCAGCCCCGAATCATCGGCGAGTACGGTTTTGTTACCATTAGCCAGGGCTTACCTGGAACCTGAGATTGAAAAAACGGTTTTGGACAACCCGCTCGAGTCTGCCTATCGCAATGCGATTCGTCTGGCTAAACGGGGCAAAATCCTGATCGCGCTGGACGGCTTGCTGGCTGTCTTGCGGAAAGATAAAAATTACCGCGGCGGTCAGGCCAGAGCGGTTTACCTGGGCCTGTTAGAAGTCTTGAGCAACGAGCACCCTGATGTGCGGCAGTATCGCTCAGACTTGTCGAGCGCGTTGTTTTAAAACAATTCCCCTCTAACCAGGCGGCAATGTATTCCGTGGTCGTTTAAGCTAATTTTCCTAACCCTGAGCCGATTCGGCGCAGGGTTTCGTTTTTGCCCAGAATGGCTGCCAGTTCGGTGGCGCCACCGGGCGAGGTTTCTTGCCCTGAAAGAGCCGTCCGAATCGGCCACATGACCGTGCCCACCTTGAGCCCCAGTTCCTGTGAAAGAGATTTCAGGGCTGTGAACAAACTCTCGTTCGTCCACTCCGCAAGTTCTTCTAAAACCGGCTGCGCTGCCTGAAGGACAGATTTTGCACTTTCCAGGGTTGATTTTGATTTGGCGTGGACGAATAGATCCTGTCCATAATCTGGAACCTGAGCGAAAAAGCCTACCAATTCAGGAATATCCAGCAGCGTCTCGGTGCGAATTTGGATCAGCTCGCTCAACTTTCGCAAATCAAAGCGCTCGAATCCCTCAGGATAGTAAGCCAAGGCCAGTTGATGGAAGGCGTCCGGGCTGAGCGCGCGAATATGCTCGCCATTTAACCAACGCAACTTGTCGAACGAGAATGCCGCGTTGGATTTGTTGATGCGGTTGATCTCGAAAACCTCGACGAGATCCGGCAGGAGGAAAAATTCACGCTCATCGCCTGGGTTCCAACCCAGCAGAGCCACGTAATTGACAATCGCCTCCGGCAGGAAGCCCATATTGACCAGGTCTTCGAAGGAGGGGTCGCCCTTGCGTTTGCTCAACTTGCTGCCATCCTGGTTGAGGATATGGGGCAGGTGGATATACTCCGGCCTCTTCCAGCCAAAAGCCTCGTATAAGAGGTTGTACTTGGGGGTTGAAGTGAGGTATTCTTGCCCGCGGATCACATGGGTAATTCCCATCAGGTGGTCATCGACCACGTTGGCGAAATTATAGGTTGGAAAGCCGTCCGATTTCAACAACACCTGATCATCCAGCTGGGCATGGTCGATGCTGATTTCACCGTAGACATGGTCATAAAAACTACTCACACCTATTTCCGGTATACGCTGCCGCACGACCGGCCGGATACCCCGGTCAAAGTTCGCTCTAATTTCTTCGGCAGTGAGATTGCGACAGGGATCCCGATAACCCTGCACGCGCTCGTCGGTCGTCTCTATTGTGGGCTTATCGTCTTTTTGGTCAAAACAGTAATAGGCATGACCGCTTTCAATCAGCCGCGCAGCATATTGCTGATAAATCGGCAGGCGCTGACTCTGGACGTAAGGTCCAAAACCGCCGTCCTTGTCGGGTCCTTCGTCGTATTCGATCCCGGCCAAGCGGAGACCGTCGTAAATCGCCTGCACAGATTCAGGCACGTTACGGTTTTGGTCGGTATCTTCGATGCGCAGGATGAAAGTGCCGCCAGCCTTTTTGGCGGTCAGGTAAGCATACAGCGCGGTACGCAGGTTTCCAATGTGCATGTAGCCGGTTGGGCTGGGGGCAAAGCGAGTTCTGAACATAATCACTTCCGTTGGTTAATTGTGGCTAAATCGTACCATAAAGGCGATGGCAAGACATAATTTTATCCACAGCAGCGATGTCCCAACGAGTGCGCGTAGGTTAAGGGAAAAATTACCTTCCGAAACAGGCACCCATTCCTGTCTGTGAAGCAGCAAAAATGGGGTTAACCAGCACGAGCTTAACTTAGGCCTTACAGGCCTGGTTATGATGCTTCAAGACGTATTTTTGCAAATATTTGCCGGTGTAGCTTCTGGGGTTGGCGCAGACTTGTTCGGGCGTCCCCTGCGCGATAACTTCTCCGCCGTTGATGCCGCCGTCCGGTCCCAGGTCAATGATCCAGTCGGACACCTTGATGATATCCATGTTGTGCTCGATGATCAGGACGGTGTTGCCACTGTCCACCAACGATTGCAAAACATCTACCAGCTTATGCACGTCGGCGGCGTGCAGTCCCACCGAGGGTTCATCCAACACGTACATGGTTCGCCCGGTGGCAACACGGGAAAGTTCTTTGGCAAGTTTGACGCGTTGGGCCTCACCACCCGAGAGCGTCGGCGCTGGCTGACCGAGACGAATGTAGCCCAGCCCGACATCCTGGAGGGTCTGCAGGCGGCGCTTGATCTTTGGAAAGGCGTCAAAGAAATCCAACGCGGTTTCAACGGTCATATCCAAAACGTCGGCGATGTTTTTGTCCTTGAAACGAACCTGCAAGGTCTCATGGTTGTAGCGCCGGCCGTTACAGACCTCGCAAGCCACGTAGACGTCGGGGAGGAACTGCATCTCGATTTTCAGCTGCCCTTCGCCTTTACAGGCTTCGCAGCGACCACCCTTGACGTTGAATGAGAAGCGGCCTTTTTTATAACCGCGGATCTTCGATTCGGGCAAAGCCGCAAATAAATCGCGGATGTTGTCCATAACGCCGGTGTAGGTCGCGGGGTTGGAACGCGGCGTGCGGCCAATGGGGGATTGGTCGATGCTGATGATCTTATCCAGGTGCTGGGCGCCATCAATGCTCTTGTAGTTGCCCGCGCTGGTGTGCGCGCGCATCAATTTTCTCGCCAGCGCGTTGTAGAGGATATCCACCAGCAGGGTCGACTTCCCTGAACCAGAAACGCCTGTGATGCAAACCAGTTTTCCCAGAGGGATCTCAACATCGATGTCCTTGAGGTTGTTTTCGCGTGCGCCTTTGATTTTCAAGACCTTTCCATTGCCCTGCCGGCGTGCCTCCGGTAGCGGCACGATCCTTTTGCCGGAAAGATAGGCGCCCGTTAAGGATTCCGGCGCCGCCTCAATGTCTTCGGGTTTCCCTTCCGCGACCAGCCAGCCGCCGTGCTCACCGGCACCTGGGCCGAGATCGATGATCCAATCGGCACTGCGCATGGTATCTTCGTCGTGTTCCACTACCAATACCGTGTTGCCTAAATCGCGCAGTCCTTTTAGTGTCTCGAGCAACTTGTCGTTATCTCGCGGATGCAGACCAATGGATGGTTCATCCAGCACGTAGAGCACGCCCATCAGTTTCGAACCGATCTGGGTTGCCAGCCGGATGCGCTGCGCCTCACCGCCGCTGAGCGTGGAAGCGGACCTTTCAAGGGTCAGGTAATCCAGACCAACGTCTTTCATAAAGTTGAGACGGTCCTGGATTTCGCGCAGAATGCGAACCGCGATGGCTTGATCGCGAGTGTTCAAGGGCGTGTCCTGGTCTGACCCCAAGTGGTTAATCCAGTCCAAAAGCTCTTCAACGGGAAACTGGGTCACCTCGATGATGTTTTTCTCATCAACCGTTACGCCCAAAGCTTCTTTGCGCAGCCGCTTCCCTCCGCATTCGGGGCAGGGCGTGCGGGTGATGTAAGACCCTAATTTGCTGCGAATCCAATCAGACTGGGTTTCCTGATAACGACGCTGCATGTTGCCAACCACACCCTCGTAAGCAGTCCGGAAAGTGCCTCGGCGTCCGTTTCTTCCCACGTATCGCACCGTGATTTCCTTGCCGTTGGTGCCGTACAGAACCAACCTCTGCTGTTCTTTGCTCAGCTTCTCAAAAGGGGTGTCCAGGCTGAAGCGGTACTTATCTGCCAGGGTTTCCAGCATTTGCCAAAGATAGCCTCCGACATCTTTGGGATCCCATTCAGAATTTCTGATAGCGCCTTGATTCAATGACAAGGATTTGTCCGGAATGACCAGGTTTGGATCGATCTCCTCGCGGAAGCCCAGCCCCTGACAGACCGGGCAGGCGCCGTGCGGTGTGTTGAAAGAGAATGTTCGCGGTTCGATTTCAACCAGGATGGAGCCATGCTCCGGGCAAGCCAGATTCTCAGAATATTGATGGTCTTCGGGGGGATCAGCGCTCAGGTTTTGAACGGTTACGTAGCCTTCCCCCACGCGTAAAGCAGTTTCAACCGAGTCTGTCAGGCGGGCGACCATGTTGAGGCGGTCTTCTTCGTTTTCGGGTTGCTGAATTACCAGCCTGTCGACCACGGCTTCAATAGTGTGGCTCTTATAACGGTCGAGCTCGATCTCTTCGTCCAGTGAGCGCACATCGCCATTGACACGAACCCGGGTGAAACCTGATTTGGTGATTTCTTTGAAGAGAGCCTGGTAGGTACCTTTGCGCTCCCTGACCATGGGTGCCAAAACCAGCAGGCGCGACCCTTCTGGCAGAGAGAGGATATTGTCCACGATTTCCTGGGCGGATTGTTTTTGGACAACGCGCCCGCATACCGGGCAGTGGGGCACGCCCACGCGCGCAAAAAGCAGGCGCAGGTAATCGAAAACCTCGGTTACGGTGCCCACAGTGGAGCGGGGATTGTTAGAGGTCGACTTTTGATCGATTGAAACCGCGGGCGAGAGCCCCTCGATCGAATCGACATCCGGCTTGTTCATCTGCCCCAGAAACTGTCGGGCATAGGATGAGAGTGACTCCACATACCGCCGCTGACCTTCTGCAAAAATGGTGTCGAAAGCCAGCGAACTCTTGCCAGAACCGGAGATACCGGTCAGCACCACCAGCTTATCGCGGGGAATTTCCACGTTGATGTTTTTTAAATTATGTTCACGCGCACCAATAATGCGCAGATTATCTTGACTCATGTATTCTTACTCCGGGCAATATTATATCAAATGTTCTATATTTCCATCTATGAACCGTAGGAGCCTGTCCAGCGCTTTTAACCCCTTTGCCCGATCTTATAAAAAATTTTCACGCTTATAATTACAGAAACCCTCACAAGGAGATCTCATGAGCCTCATCAACCAACCTGCAGGGGAATTATCTGGCAAAAAAGTATCCGTCAAAACCCGCATTCATTACGGACTGGCATCGCTGGGCATGGCAACGGTCTCGGGCATCTATGGTGTCCTGCTGACCATCTACTATCAGGACTACCTCGGTTTGGGCGCGAAGTGGATTGGGCTTGCCATGGCCATTTATGCTGTTTGGAATGCGCTCAATGACCCCATTTTCGGGCAAATCACCGACCGCACGCGCAGTAAACTGGGGCGGCGGATTCCCTATTTGCGGTTCACCGCGCCATTTTTCGCGCTGACATTCAGCCTGGTATGGTTCGCCCCCGAAAACGCGCCTGATGCGACCCAGTTTATCTGGATGCTGGTGACGATGTTGTTGTATGACACTTGCTACACGATCCTCGGGTTGGTACACGGCACCTTGCTGCCTGAACTGAGCGAATCTGACCAGGAACGCGGAAAACTTTCCATTGTTTCGACCTTGTTCGGTCTTGTTGGTACACTGATCGGTTTTCTGGTACCTGATTTCTTCCGTCCTAAAGCGGGTTCAACGGATGCTTCTCTGCTGGCACTGCAGATGTCCATGGTCGCGGTGGGTATCATTGCCTCTTCACTGATAATTCTGGCCTCATATAACATCAAGGAACGGCGTGAATTCAGCCAGGTTGACCAACCGTTGGGATGGTGGCCGGCAATCAAGAGCACCTTGACCAGTAAATCGTTCATTATCTTTGTGATTGCCAACTTCATGTGCACTTTTATGTTCTCGATCTGCATGGGTGCTGTTTATTATGTCGCCGATTATGTCACCCAGAGTGGTGTGATTCCATTGATGGCTGCCCTGTTTGTTCCCCTTGCCCTGGGTGTGCCCCTGGTGCAGCTGGTTTTGAAGAAGTTGGAACCGGTGGTTGCGCTGCAGAGCTATCTGGTGATCAGCGGTATCAGCCTGATCGTGTTGACCTATCTGCCTGCTGGGCTGATTCCGCTCAGTCTGGCAGTTTTTGGTTTCGGCTACTCCGGCGTCCAGGTGATCACCTATCTGCTGCTCGGACAGGTTATCGACGAGGACGAGGTGCGCACCGGTGTGCGCAGAGAAGGGTCGTACTTTGGCGCGAACGCTTTGATCACCAAACCGGCCCAGAGTCTGGCAGTCACCATCACCGCCTCTGCCTTGGCTGCCGGTCTGTTTGTCACTCGTGACTCCAACGCCGGCCTGATCTTTCTCAACCAGCCAGAAACCGCCTTGTTTGCCATCCGGGCAGTGATGGGTTTGATTCCCGGGGTGACCTTGTTGATCGCCGCCGTGATACTGCTGGCATTTCCACTGCGCGGCAAACGGCTGCGGGAGGTCAAGGCCAAAATTCTGGAAATGCACCAGGAAAAGTACGAAAAATTAGAGACAATGGACGCTCAGCAGCCATACCAGGAGGTTTAAGATGAAAAGTCATCGCGAGGAATTAATTATCAACACCCCAACCCGCCGCGCCTTTATTAACATCACCCGCGATGTGGAAAAAGCACTGGCTGAAAGCGGGATTCAGGAGGGGCTGGTGCTGGTCAATCCCATGCATATCACTGCGTCCGTGTTTATCAATGATGACGAACACGGCCTGCACTCGGATTATGAGCACTGGCTGGAAAAAATCGCCCCCCATGCCCCCATCGACCAATATCGTCATAACGACACTGGCGAAGATAACGCTGATGCGCACATCAAACGACAGGTGATGGGCAGAGAAGTGGTGGTGGCGGTCACAAGAGGTCGGCTGGACTTCGGCACCTGGGAGCAGATTTTTTATGGAGAATTCGACGGCAGACGCCCAAAGCGTGTTTTGATCAAAATCATCGGCGAATAAACTTGTAGTCAGGCAGACCTTATACACAGATTCGGCAAAGCACACTCCGCTTTCTTATAATGGAATTACCAAAATGATTCATTAAAAGAGAAAGTTGAGAGAACCATGATTAAAAAAGAAGGATGGAATACCCCACTCGAATTACCTGAGCTTCCATACGCAAAGGACGCTCTGGCACCTGTTATTTCCGAACAAACTATTGACTACCACTACGGCAAACACCACAAAGCTTATTTTGAAAACACCAAATCAATGGTCAAGGGAACTGAACTGGAAAACGCTTCGCTGGAAGAAATTGTCGACGTCTCAGGGAAAGACCCTTCCATGAAGAAACTCTACAATAATGCCGCTCAGGCATGGAACCACAACCTGTACTGGAAGCAATTTGCACCGGTTGGTGAAGGCAAGCTGCCCACGGAACTGGAAGAGAAATTGAAAGAAAATTTTGGCTCAGTAGATGAGTTCAAAAAGATGATTGTTGACAAAGGCACCGGACAATTTGGCAGCGGCTGGGTCTGGCTGGTCGTTGATAGCAACAAACTGGACATTTATTCCACTCCTAACGGAGATAACCCCTGGAAAGATGGCAAATCTCCTGTGTTTGGTCTGGATGTCTGGGAGCATGCTTATTACCTGGATTATCAGAACCTTCGCAAGAAACACCTCGAAGAAGTTCTGGACAAGATCGTTAACTGGGAATATGTCTTGAAACTGATCAAGAGATACCAAGCAGAATAAGCAACACCTCATTACAATTAAAAAGACGGCTGAGAGGCCGTCTTTTTATAGGCTGCCAGTCAGTTGATGGGCGATCTGCAGCTAAGATTGCAGTTACAAGCGCAATTATGTAATATTGCAGTTATAATTACAATGTAGTTTGAATCGCAATCCCGCAAATTTGCAATTCAAACTGCAATATTGTATACTGACCACAAGGAGCTGCTATGATTGCCATCATCGGAGATATGATTAAATCAAAAGCCATACCAAACCGGCGCCAGGCGCAGGAACAATTGGGGGCGGTTCTGCAGAAGGTGAACCAACACCAGGAAGCCTCGTTTGCCTCCAAATTTACCATCACCCTGGGCGACGAGTTTCAGGGCGTGTTGAAAGACAGCACTGGTTTGTTCCGTCTGCTGGATCAAATCAGTTTTTCTATGCTGCCGATACAGCTGAGATTTGGGCTCGGGGTGGGAAATCTGACAACCGGGTTTGATCCTGCCAGCAGCATTGGCGCGGACGGGCCGGCTTATTGGAAGGCCAGAGAAGCGATTGAGTATGTTCACAAGAATAACGATTATGGGCGCGCGAACATACAGCTTTTGGCTCAAGAACCCGACCTCACGGTTAATCTAATCAATGAAATCCTTAAGTTGACTGCCCTGCAGGTGAGTGGTTGGAGAGAGTCTCAGGTTGAGGTATATAAACTGATTTTAGAGGAAGAGATGGTCGATCCTGATGAGATTGATCATCAACTGATCGCGGAAAAACTTGGCATTTTGACATCGTCATTGAGCCGCAGGTTTGAATCCAGCGGCATCAAACGCTATATGTCGGCCCGTCGGGAAGCAGAACTGGCCTTGGAAAGGATTAACAGACGCTATGACTAACGGAATGCTTTTTCTTGTTCTTCTCTCTGCTCATCTGGTGGGTGATTTTTACTTCCAATCGGCCGCACTGGCTGGCAAAAAAGAGAAAGAGTACTCAAGGGTTCTGCTGCACTCGCTGATTTATGCCGTATTTGTGTTTTTTGTATTTTTAGTAATCGAGACACCTTTGCTCGTGCTTGTGGCCGCGGCAGCGGCGCACTGGATTATCGACAGTTTCAAGTGGCTGCTGAGAAACCAGGGCTGGTCGAAATCTATGTGGTTTGTCGTCGACCAGCTGCTGCATCTGGTCAGCTTATTCGTGATCACAAGTCTGACGCCGGCAGTAGAAATACGCCCCTGGCTGGCAGGCCTGCCGGAGGATTTTTGGCCCTGGCTGACACTGATTCTGCTGATCGTCAAACCGGTCAACATCAGTATCGATATCCTCTTCAAGCGTTATGCCGAAGCAGCCAAAAGACAGGCAGAGAAAGTTGTTCCCACTCAAAAGGAACCTCTTCTCGCCAAAGAAGAGCTTTCTTCCGCGGTCCAGGAAGAGGGTGGATTAACCGCTCAGGAAGTTGAGGGGGCCGGAGCCTCGGTGGGCACATTCGAACGCATTTTCGCGGTCATTTTTGCCGCGCTGGGGCAGTATGCCGCCCTGGGATTGCTGATGGCGGCTAAATCGATGGCCCGCTATGACCGGATCAATAAAAGTCCGGCATTTGCTGAATATTATCTGATCGGTACCCTTTACAGCATACTTTTTGCGATCGTTGCCTATTTGTTTGTATTTGAAGTGATTCTTTCGGGTGCTGCCACTGTGGATCCTCTGCCCGTGCTGATTCTTACACCCACGCCGCTGCCGTAGACTCTATTTATATCCTTTTGTTTTATTAGCATGTAAAATTAACCTATGCAATTTAAATTACACGCGCCCTATCAACCCACCGGCGACCAGCCGAAAGCCATCCAGCAATTAGTCAGTGGGATCAAAAAAGGTTATTCAGACCAGGTTTTGCTGGGAGCTACCGGCACCGGTAAGACCTTTACGGTCGCCAACGTGATCCAGCAGCTACAGCTGCCGACCCTGGTGATGACTCATAATAAAACCCTGGCTGCCCAGCTTTACGCGGAGTATACCGAGTTTTTCCCGGAAAACGCGGTTGAATATTTCGTCTCTTATTACGACTACTATCAACCCGAGGCTTACATCCCCCGGCGCGACCTTTATATTGAGAAAGAAACCGACATCAACGAAGAGATCGACCGCCTGCGACTGGCTGCCACCACCGCGTTGATGTCCCGGCAGGACGTGATCATTGTGGCATCGGTCTCCGCCATCTATGGTCTGGGTGATCCTGATGCCTACCGCGCCTCGGTTCTGCACATCCCAAAAGGCAAACTCTACCGCCGCAACGCGCTCTTGAGACAATTGGTAGACATTCAATATCAGCGCAACGATCTGGAGGTCAAACCCGGTATCTTTCGGGTGAGGGGAGACACGCTTGAAATTCTGCCTGCCTACAGCGAACGCGAAGCGATTCGAGTAAGTTTCTTTGGCGATGAAATCGAAGAAATTACCCGGCTGAACCCGCTGACCGGAGAGGTGCTGGGGAAGCCAGATCAGGTTGACATTTACCCTGCCAAACACTATGTAACCGAAGGAAAAAGAATGGAAAAGGCCATGTCGGATATCGAGGCTGAGTTGGAAGAGCGCCTGGCCTATTTCCGACAGCACGAC
Organism: uncultured Anaerolineaceae bacterium; assembly: GCA_964536465.1. Lineage (GTDB taxonomy): Bacteria > Chloroflexota > Anaerolineae > Anaerolineales > Anaerolineaceae > Mesolinea. Next base: position 4,382 of record CAZHXQ010000022.1, on the reverse strand, counting down.
CGGCTGCTGGAAGCCCAGCGCCTGGAACAGCGCACCCGCTATGACCTGGAAATGCTGCGTGAGGTCGGCACGTGTGCCGGCATCGAAAACTACTCCCGCCACATTGACCAGCGCGCTGAGGGCACACCCCCTTGGACACTGCTCGACTTTATGCCTACCCGTTACCTGTTGGTTTTGGATGAATCGCACATGATGGTGCCGCAGCTGCGCGGTATGTACAACGGCGACCGCTCCCGCAAGGAAGTACTGGTGGACTATGGTTTCCGTCTGCCTTCAGCTAAAGACAACCGCCCGCTGAAATTTCCTGAGTTTGAAGAGATGATGGGTATCACTCTTTACACCAGCGCCACGCCTGGTCCTTATGAACTGGAAAAGGCTGACCAGGTGGTTGATCAGGTCATCCGCCCGACGGGTCTTTTGGATCCGCAAATTGAGGTCAGACCGACCGCGGGACAAATTGATGACCTGATTGTCGAGCTGCGGGCTCGGGCTGATATCGGTCAGCGCGCCCTGGTAACGACCTTAACCAAGCGCATGGCGGAGGATTTAGCCGACTATTTGTTGGAGGCAGGGTTCAAAGTACAGTATCTCCATTCTGAGGTGGATACCCTGGAGCGGGTGGGCATTTTAAGAGATCTGCGTCTGGGCATTTTTGATGTCGTGGTAGGCATTAACCTCTTGAGGGAGGGGCTCGATCTGCCGGAGGTCTCCCTGGTGGCGATTTTGGACGCGGATAAGGAAGGCTTCTTGCGCTCGACTACCGCGCTGATTCAGAACTTTGGTCGGGCTGCCCGCCATATCGATGGCAGGGTCATTCTATATGCGGACAAGATGACCGATTCTATGAAACGCGCAATCGACGAGACCAACCGCCGGCGCGAAATTCAGGAAGCGTATAACCGCGAGCACAATATTTCTCCGGTCGGAATTACCAAGGCAGTGCACGACATCACTGAGCGCCTGGCAAACGTCGATCCGGATGACCAGAAAGCCCCCAGGAGCGCCCGCGAACTGGCTGCCAAGATGGAGCAGCGCGAGCTGCAGCGCTTGATCAAAGAGATGGAAAACGAAATGCGCGCCGCCGCGAAGGAGCTGGAGTTTGAACGCGCTGCCTTGCTGCGCGACCAGGTTTATGAATTGAAAGCCATCCTGGTGGAAGACAGCAACCTGCCTCCCTGGAAAAAGCAGATGCTTTTAGCCCCAAAAAGGGATGATTGACAGGGCTTAAAAACGGATATCAAAACGGTCGAAACTGCCCTGGTAGCCAAGCCAGGAAAAACGAACATCCTCAACTCGGCCAGAACGGGGACCTTGCCTGAGACGCGCCAGAAAGGTTTCAAGAGAATCACGCTTGCCTTCAGCCACTACCTGGACATTTCCATCAGAGAGATTGCGTACCCAACCTGTCAGCCCCAATTCTTTCGCAGCAGACATGGCGAAATATCGATAGCCAACCCCCTGTACATTGCCGTTCACGAAGGCCTGCAGACCTGCTAACTCGTCTTTCTTTTCAGTCACCCGGCCCTGCCCATCTAACTGAAGCGATCATCGTCAAATTCCCCGAAGGAATACTTGTCGTTATCCTCGTCTTCGTCATCGTCGTCAACGTAGCGCAGCCATTCTTCATCATCGAACCGCTCGCCTGAGAAATAGTCTTCATCATCGTCGTCATCTTCGAAGTCATCGCCCTCATCCCGGTCACGTTCTTCGAGCCGGTCCCAGGGGACGGAGAGCAAATCCAGATCTGCCTGACCTTCAGTAAAGTTGAGCATCTCCATGGCTTCTTCCAGGAAGGCGATTTCGTCCTCATCCTCAGTAAATGCCATCAGTGCGTCTAACTTCCGTTCTATACCCTCACCGCCAATCTGAGCCAGAGCCCAGATGATTTCACGCCAGAGGATCTCGTCGTTGACCGAGTCGATCGCTCGCAGCAGCCTCTTACGGGCGTGCTGCAATGCCAGTTCACCGGCGGCGTGAACGGCCTGAATGCGCACTGACAGGTTTTCGTGGTCGAGGTTTTCCAGCACGTTGGCTTCCCACTGCTCATCGGCAGAACGTCCCATAGCAAACATGGCGCTTTCGAGCCAAAGGTCTTCACCCAGCGCGACTGCCTTACGCAACAGCGCCGGGACTTCCTCCCGGCTGGAGTAGCCCAGAGATTCAAGCGCCCGCCTGCGAACAAGAAGGCTGGGATCGCCATGATAGACAGCCAGCAGGGTGTCTTCGATTTCCCGCAGGGTTTGTGGGCTGAGTTTTTCGAGTTCACCCATGTAAATATATGGTCCTAACGCGTTCGCTACCGCCGCCCTGACGGATTCTTCCCTGGCAGGGTCTTTGAGGAGCCGCAGGTAGACAGGTACCAGCCGTCGGTCTTCGGCATCGAACAAAAGGTCAATTGCCAGGATGCAGACCTCAGCGTCGCTGTCATCCAGGGCTACCTTGGCAACTTCTTCGTACATTAAGATCGGGTCGATTTCTGCCAACGAGACCAGATCCTGCATAAAAGTTTTTCGCCTTGTAAGGGGAACGTTTTGCCAGCAGCTGGTGAGAAGTTCTTTTTCGTGGGAATCTAAATCTGAAAACTGATACAAGAACCGAGCTGGAAACTGGTGTTCGAGATCCATGAGGGCGTTAATCAGGTCTTGAAAGGAGTCAGCTGAATCCATATTACCTCGTTAAGGTCCCAAAATGGGGTTGCGGAAGTCCTGGATAGTGATGAAGACCATCAGCAGGACCAGGGCAAAGAAGAAAATGTTGTTGATTGCCAGAGCAACATTGTCTGGAATGCGCTTACGGGTGATCGCTTCGATAATCAGGAAGAGGATTTGTCCTCCGTCCAGAGCTGGTATGGGCAGTAAGTTGGTGATACCGATCGCGATGGAAATCATCGAGACGATGGAGAGGCGATAGATCGGGAAACTGCCAATGCCAGTGGCAGGCGCGCTCTGGTCCATCTGGGCAGCGCTGTTAAAAATATCGTAGATGCCTTTGATCCCGACCAGGCGGGCCTCTTCAGGCGCAATTGCACCCCTGACCAGATTTACAGGAATCATCAAGGTTGTTTCCACCTGCAGCCAGAAAGTCTTCAATGCCTGGGTCACAGACTGCCCCAAAGGCAGCGAAATCACAGGGCTGGTGATGCTAACACCGAAGGCGCCCTCGTTCTCTGGCGGATTGCTGCGGGGGGTCAACTCGACTGTGTAGGTCTGACCATCGCGGATATAAGTCAATTCAACTGGCTGGTCCAGGTATTGTCTGGTGGCGGATTGGATGCTGTCTACGCCATCTATCTCATAATCGCCAACTGAGGCGATGATGTCGCCCGGCGCCAAACCTGCGATCTGAGCCGGTGAGTTATCAGCAACTTCAGAAATCATCACCTTGCTGATGTCCTGCCCACCCGCGACCGAAAACATGATGATCAACAGGACGATCCCGAACAGGAAGTTCATGGTTGCCCCAGCCACCAATACCAAAAAGCGCTTCCATTTTGGGGCAGCCAGCAGCCCGCCTGGCTCGCCTTCATCGGTTTCACCCTTGGGACGAACAAAACCGCCAAAGGGAATCCAATTGAGGGTGAACTCGGTCCCTTTCCAGGTAAACAGCCTGGCTAACCTGGGGGGGTAGCCAAAGCCAAATTCTTCTACTTCGATCCCGAGCGATTTGGCAACCAGCATGTGCCCCAGCTCATGGATGAAAACCAGAAAGCCAAAAAAGAAAATAAACTGTAAAATCGTCCAGATGTTATTCATAGCTGCTCCTAATTCGATATTATACCTAAATTGAATCTTCGTCACCGGGTTCACCAAGGCTTGTAGATACTGGTGGATGAGGAGAGCCTCTGGCGCCTGAAGCTGGATGGGCAACGGTTTTGTCAGGCTCTGGCTTGGTGTTCCGCCCCGCCCATGTGAAAAGAAAACCCCCGCGATCGCGCACGGGGGTTGAATATTTGGTTGAGATTAATACTATGCCAGGGCGGTTTCAATCACCTTGGCAAAAGACTGGGGATCGCGCACGGCGATATCAGCCAGCATTTTGCGGTTGATGATTACATCGTTCTTGCGCATCCCGGCGATGAAGCGACTGTAAGTCGTACCGTTCAGACGGGCAGCAGCGTTGATGCGGGTGATCCAGAGACGGCGCAGGTCGCGTTTGCGATTGCGGCGGTCGTTGTAGGCATACCACTGGGCATGCAGGAAAGCCTCATTAGCACGTCTGAACAAATGATTGTAACTGCCGCGATAACCACGGTTATGGGCAATCAGCCGCTGATGACGGCGTCGGCGGGTTGGTCCACTCTTTACTCTTGCCATTATTACTCCTTTGCGGTCCCCTGGGCGTCAGACTTTTGGTCTCGTTGCAAACACCCAACAGCCACACTA
>CAZHXQ010000021.1:10526-25682 GCA_964536465.1 uncultured Anaerolineaceae bacterium | reverse complement strand
TAAAAGGCGAGGTGGTAATCTGGGTGTCTGTTTTGAAAGCGCTCATCAGCATCCCCCAGATTGGCAGCAGGACGACCAGCATAAAGACCGTCAAGACCAGGTAACGGGGAAAAAGTCGTTTCCATTGAAGGCTCATGCCCTCTCCTGTGATGGTTTTTCAGCCATGAAATGGCGGATGAGCAGAGACAAACTCAGAATGATAAGCGTCAAAAGGGTGGCTATGGCCGCGCCATAACCGATGCGGTTGTTCAGGATTGCCGAACGGTAAATCAGAAAACCGGTCACCAGGGTGGTTTCGCCTGGACCGCCGCGCGTGGTTGAGTAAATCAGGTCAAATACCCGCAGTGCCGCGATCATGGTTGTGATCATGGCGACACCAATCTCCGATTTCAGCCCGGGAACTGTGATATACAGAAATTGCTTGAAGCTGCTGGCGCCATCGAGACTGGCCGCTTCGTAATATTCCAGCGGGATGCGCTGCATTCCTGCCAAAAAAAGTACCATACAAAAACCATACTGCACCCAGCTGCCGATCAAGCCGACCGCCGGCAAGGCATATTTGAAGCTACCCAACCATGCCTGTCGCAGTTGATCCAGACCGATGAGCGAGAAAAATTGGTTGATAGGGCCACTCACCGGGTTGAACATCCAGCGCCAGATCACACCGACCACGACCATACTGATAACTTGCGGCAGGAAGAACACCGTCCGAAAAAAGCTGAATCCAGGAATGGGCTTGCCGGTCAGGATAGCCGACAACAATAGAGCGATCAAAATGGGAAAGATGCTGTAAAAAATGATAAAGACCAGGTTGTTTGAAATCGCCTTCAAAAAAAGCGGGTCAGAAAGTAGATTGACGTAATTGTTTAAGCCGATGAAGGTCTGGGTCTCACTAAAACCATTCCAATCATAAAAACTGGCTCGAAAGGTCTCAAGGATGGGGATAAATGTGAAAAGCAGGTAGACCAGGAGAGCAGGGAAAAGATAACACCAGCCCTGCCACTTGCTCTCGCCTGGGTACTTTCGCTTTTCTGAGATCATATTGAAACATGAGTCCGCTCGCCAATTGGCGTGCGGACTGTGGTTAACGTTATTACTGCGATTTCTCCTGCAGGAAGTTAGCATAATCGACTTCGACAGCAGCTGTGAAATCGGCGGGAGTGGTGATCCCCCCCAGCAGTTTCTGCAGTTCAGATACGAGCGTGTCGTAAAAGGTCGGGGTGGCCCAATCGATGTAATGACCGACAGCGTTGTTTTTGTTGATCGTCTGCCAGGCCAGGAGGGTATCGCCAAAGAGGTTATCGGTGTCAACCTGACTGTCTTCTGGCAAGGACATAGCCGGAACCATTCCCGCTTGCGCCCAGAGCTCTGCCGCGCGGGGGCTGATCATCCAGTTTAGATATTCTGCGGCAAGGTCTGCGTATTGGGTGGTGTTTCGTATAGCAAAAGGCACGCCCACGCCGCCAATCGCCATGGTGGGCTGTCCGCTGAAGCCAGGCAGCAGGAAAAAGCCAAATTCCTGCTCGGTGCCGGTCATAAGTTCTGGGGCCAACCAGGAGCCAGTGATCGTCATGGCGCCCTGCCCGGCTTTGAACAGGTTGTTGCTGTCGTCATAGCCGATGCCGGGGAATCCTTCGCTGAAATAACCGGCTTTGGCCCAATCAGAAAGGATTTGGGCCGCCTGGCGGTTTTCCGGGGTGTCGAATGAGACGTTATTGACACCATAAGTGAGATTGTTGATGTAATCCAGGCTAACCAGCAGGTGCTGTATAGCGCTGAATTCATGGATGGCATTCCAGCCGTCCAGGGAGCCAAAGGCGATCGGAGTGATATCGGCGGCTTTGATATCAGCCAGGAGCTGCTCAAAATCTTCGAAGGTGGTTGGAACAGCCCAGCCGTTGTCAGCAAAAATGTCTTTGTTATAGAAAACCCCAACCACTTCAGCAGTCGGGCTGACACCAAAGAGGCTGCCCTGCCCAAAAGTGCTTCCGTCTGTTGTGAAACTGTTGCGGCTGGCAACACTGCTGGAAAACACATTGCCCCAATTGTATTGGGCAATGTAATCATCCAGAGGCAGCAGAAGCCCAGCCTCGACTAAAGCACCCATGTCACTGCGGCCCTGATTAACTTGAGCGACATCTGGCCCGTCGGTTTCTCCCAGGGCAAGCTTGACGGTCATCTGCAGGTCTGCCAGAACTTTGGTTTCCCGTTCGATCTTAACTCCAGGATGCGCGGCTTCGAATTCATTATTAAGAGTTTCGATGACTTTGCTTTCCTCTTCCCGATAGAACTGATCCCAAACCACCAGGGTGGTTTCATGCGATGGTTCCTCGGTCGGTGGTTGTTCAGTTGGGGCGGTGCAGGCGTTGAGGATTAACAAAAGGGTGAGCACCAAAATCATCAATATTCGCGATTTCTTCATTATTTCTCCTTTGGAAGGTTGTTAAAAGATACAGGACAAATTAAAATTATAACCCAGCGCCGACTGATGAAAGATGAATCTACAAACTTGGCAGCCGAAAGAAAAGCTCCTGTTTGGTCTGACCGCAGGAGATTGGCTTGTGTTGAGAGTGACCGGTCCCGAATTTTGTGGCAATGGTATACTATCGATTCAAAATAAGCTTGAGGTGAGAGATGAAAAAAGCAATTATCACAGGAATTACCGGGCAGGACGGCTCCTACCTGGCAGAATATCTGCTCAGTATGGGTTACGAGGTGCATGGGATCATCCGGCGCGCCAGCACATTCAACACCAAAAGGATCGACCATCTCTACCGCGATCCGCATGTGGTCGACGGAACCTCGCGTCTCTTTTTGCATTACGGCGATATGGGCGCCACTGGCGTCTTGACTGATGTAATCTACGACACCAAACCAGACGAAATTTATCATCTCGCGGCTCAAAGCCACGTACGCGTTTCGTTCGACATGCCTGAATACACTGGCGATGTCACTGGTTTGGGCACCACGCGCATGCTTGAAGCCGTGCGCCGTCTTGACAAGGGTACGCGTTTTTACCAGGCTTCCACCAGCGAGCTGTTTGGTTCCGCCAAACCGCCCCAAAACGAGACTACACCCTTTCACCCCCAGAGCCCTTACGCGGTCGCAAAACTTTATGCCTACTGGATGGTAGAGAATTATCGCGACGGCTATGGTATGTTTACTGTCAACGGTATCCTCTTCAACCACGAAAGCCCCCGCCGTGGTGAGACTTTTGTGACCCGCAAGATCACCCGAGCTGTGGCGGCCATCCTGGCCAAAAAGCAGGACAAGCTCTTTTTGGGTAATCTGGATTCCAAACGCGACTGGGGTTACGCTCCGGAGTATGTAGAAGCCATGCACAAACTGCTGCAGCAAGACACACCCACAAACTACGTGTTTGGCACGGGTGAATCTCACTCGGTGAGGGATTTTTTGGATGAGTCTTTCGGTTATGTGGACCTGGACTGGAGGAAATATGTGGAAATTGATCCGCGCTATTTCCGCCCAACCGAAGTGGATTATCTGCTTGCTGATCCTAAAAAAGCCAACGAAAATCTTGACTGGAAGCCCAAAGTAAAATTCCACGAATTGGTTCGGATCATGGTGGATGCAGACCTGGAGTTGATGGGGTTGAACTGCCCAGGTGAAGGCCGCAAAATTTGCGAAGACAAGTTTGACGGCTGGCACCGCTGGTGTGATCAGGTCATCACGATGGATAAGTAGAGAAGTTAACCTAACAACCAATGCAAGACGGCAGACTGACACCTTTTGCAAAAATGCGTGCCAGTCTGAAGAACTTAGTGTAAAATAACCTCACGGAGCAGTATGTTTGCAGGTGCTGTCAGAGAAGGGCAGCTGCTGAGAAGCCCACAGTAACCACAAACCGAAGTCGCCGGAGCAAGTTGGAAGAAGAAATCGCTGGAGAGTAGACCTTCCCGGGAGAGCCCGTTAGCGCTCAACCCAAGCGCGGTCTTACGACTGAATTGAGGTGGTACCACGGAAGCAACTTTCGCCCTCTGATTAAGCGAAAGTTTTTTTTATTAAGCATATTGGATGAGAGGTAAGCATGACGGAACTGCCAAAAGCATATGATTTTAAGGAATACGAAGAAAAAATATACCAGGAGTGGGAAGAACAGGGCTATTTCAAGCCAACCAACGATCCCAACCTGCCCGGGCATGACCCCAGCATCAAGCCTTTTGTGATTGTCATCCCTCCCCCTAACGTCACAGGCGCCCTGCATCTGGGGCACCCCCTGTTTGTGACCACTCAGGACATTATGATTCGCTATCACCGCATGAAAGGCGAGCCGACACTGTGGGTACCCGGGACGGACCATGCCGGCATCGCCACGCAACTGCAGGTCGAAAACCAACTGCGTAAAGAAGGCACTACCAGAGAAGAAATCGGTCGGGAGGCTTTTGAGGAGCGCATGTGGGAGTGGAAAGAAAAATATGGCGGTCAGATCACGGCCCAATTGCGGCGCCTGGGGGCTTCCTGTGACTGGACCAGAGAACGCTTTACCCTCGACGAAGGCCTGTCTAAAGCAGTACGTGAGGCGTTCATCCAGCTCTACGAAAAGGGTCTGGTCTTTCAGGGACCACGCATGATCAACTGGTCTCCTGGCTTGCAGACCGCTGTTTCTGACCTGGAAGTTGAATATTCCGAAGAAGAAGGACGCTTGTATTACTTTAAATACATGCTGGCAGATGGTTCGGGAGAATATCTGCCCGTCGCAACCACCCGACCAGAGACTATTCCTGGCGATACTGGCGTGGCAGTGCACCCACAAGACCAGCGTTATCAGAAATTTATCGGCAGGGAAGTATTGGTGCCAATTCTGGGACGCAGGGTTCCGGTGGTGGGCGATGAATACGTCACCAGGGAATTCGGTACTGGCGCACTCAAAATCACTCCCGGGCATGACCAGCATGACTACGAGATCGGTCAGCGACATCAACTTGAGCTGATTAACATCTTAAACAAGGATGCCACACTCAATGAGAACGCCGGACCTTACGAGGGAATGGAACGCTTCGAGGCACGCAAAGCCATCTGGGCAGATATGGAAAAGGCTGGTTTGGTGATCAAAGAAGAACCCTACCTGATGAAAATTCCACGTTCTCAACGCGGCGGAGAAGTGATTGAACCCTTGGTGTCAACTCAATGGTTTGTCAAGATGGATTCTCTGGCAGCCAGGGCGGCTGAATCGGTGCGGAATGGTGAAGTGGTGTTTGTGCCCGAGCGGTTCACCAAGGTCTTTCTTAACTGGATGGAAAACATTCAGGATTGGTGCATCAGCCGGCAGCTTTGGTGGGGGCATCGCATTCCGGTCTGGTATTGTCAGAATTGCCATGAGACCATTGTGTCCCGCGAAGATCCCACCCATTGCCCTGCCTGCGGCTCAGCCGATCTCAAACAAGACCCGGATGTGCTGGATACCTGGTTTTCTTCGGGGCTATGGCCATTCTCGGTCTTTGGTTGGCCTGAAGAGACCCCCGATTACTGCTATTTTTACCCCACAAGTGTCTTGGAAACCGGTTATGACATTATCTTTTTCTGGGTGGCTCGTATGATCATGGACGGGCTCGAATTCACTGGCAAAGTCCCGTTCCATACAGTTTATCTGCACGGTATGGTGCGTGATGATAAGGGTCAGAAGATGAGCAAGACCAAGAATAACGTTATCGATCCATTGGTCCTGATGAACGAATACGGCACCGACGCGCTGCGCTTCACCCTTGTGGTGGGTTCCAGCCCGGGAAACGACCAGAACGTGGGCGTGAAAAAGGTTGAGGCCAATCGTAACTTTGCCAACAAAGTCTGGAATATCGGACGCTTCGTCATCTATGGCATCGACAAGGTCGACGAACCCATCAAAACAGACCCACAATGGACCCTGGCAGATGCCTGGATCTGGGCGCGTGCCAAACAAACGGTCAACAGTGTGACAGCCCTGTTTGAAAGTTATCAATTTGGTGAAGCTGGCAGGCAGGTTTATGACTTCTTGTGGAACGACTTTGCCGATTGGTATCTTGAGGCATCCAAACGGCAGTTGGCTGAAGGGGGCGACCGAGCCGCCTACACTGCCATACTACTGTCAGACGTTCTCGGTCTGATGCTGCGCTTATTGCACCCCTTCACGCCATTTGTTACCGAAGCGCTTTACGGCTTCCTGAAAAAAGCTTGTGAAAATAATCCAATCATCTACAACCAGGAGAGAGATTGGGAAGAACACCTGATCATCGCACGCTGGCCAGAGGATATGCCGGTGGAAGACTGGGAAGAGGGCGTAATCAAAGATTTTGAGCTGACCCAGGAGATCGTCCGCTCTATTCGCAATTTACGTTCCGAATACAAAGTTGAGCCGGGGCAGGCTATCGAAGCGGTATTCGTCAGCGACCAGAGGGCAGACTTCCTGCGCGAGCATAAAAACTTGCTCATCGATCTGGCTGGATTGAAGGACGACGAATTTCTGGTTCTTGAATCCAAGCCTGATCAAGGCAACCTGACCGCGCTGGTAGTCGAAGATATTGAGATTTTCCTGAACCTTGCCGCAAGCGGTGACAGCGAAGCCGACCGTGAACGCCTGGAAAGAGAGTTGGTGGAAGCTGAGAGCCATATCGCGCGTCTTGAGAAACTGCTTTCTTCTCCCTTCGCCCAAAAAGCGCCGACCAATGTGGTGGAAGCGGAACGAGAGAAACTGGCTGGATACAAAAGCAGCGCGGAAAAATTAAGGGAGCGTTTAAGGATATAGGCTATGCCTGTCCTTGCGGATTTCCCAGAAATCTTTGAGAACAGGCATGCTTCTACGAACCGCAGAGGCGCTGTTTTTCCAATTCCATGATGCGGCGTAAGATGCTGATGGAAACCGCGTAAGTCGAATCCATGCCAAAATACGAGAGCGTGCCCGCGCCGAGGTTCTTGCCTTTCGTGTAAGGGGTGTCAGATACATAGTGCACAATGCCGAGGTCGAAAGTCAGCTTGTTGAGGGAGACGATCTGGTTAACTGGGTAACGCTGGGGCCTGGAGAGTTCGTAAACTGCCGAAAGATAGGGCCCGGCTTCCATTTCGATGTCGGTATAACCCTCTCTGTAAATCACATCCATGATGGTTTTGTTCTGCAAAAAAGTTCCCATGACGGTGACAGCCTTCTGATTGTCCAGCACAGTGCCAAAGGTCAGGTGGGGGGCAACATCTTTTGCGGTAAAGTTGTTAGAGAAGATATAGGTGTTCTGGGAGTGTTCGTCATAGACTACCTCGGGGATAATCACGTCCCCGCGCACACCATTCAGACTGGCCGCTTTGCCCATAATATAGACGCCAAAGATCTCTGAGACACTTTCAGCAATTTTAGTCAACAAGTTATAGGCCGCATACCCCAGAGGATAGTCGATGTTGAGAATCAGGGCATCGCTTTTGTTGAGAAAATCCAGCGAGGAATCGTCATCGTTCGGAATGAGGCGTTGATCGATGGTAGCTGGGTCGAGCTTGTTTAATTCGATGATGTTGGCCTCCACATCAAATGAATGCCGGCTGGGGATGCGGTGGATACCGCGTTCTTTTTCGAACCGGAGTTGTTCATCGATGTAGGGCTGTCCCGCTTCTGTGCCCAGGAATTTTTTCATGGAGTAATAATAAAAGTTTTCGGGGTTGGATGGCGTTCTTCGCCGGTTGATTTCCTGCCACTCTGCTTCCAATCCAGGTTCATTGTTGTGGATGTACTTAAGCAGCGAATCCTTTTTTCCCAGGGCGTAACCGGAGAGCAGGTTGGTCATGCTGTGGGGGTTGGAAGAAATGAAGTACACTGGTCGATTTTTAAATTGGGTGGCCTGTTCTTCAATGTTATTCCACCAATTCACAGTGGCACGACGGTAATCATTTAAGGAGCCACTGAGCAATTGAATCGTGAAATCTGCTTTTCGAGACCGGAATATTTTAAGCGTTTCGGTAAATTGATCTCCCAAGACCGTATACAGCCTGGCAATGTCATCTTCGGACAGGTGTAACTGCTCACCAAGCTGTCTGAAGGCTTCCGGATTGGCGGGTAGGGCCTCATCGAGCAGACGCGGATCAATGGTGTTCAGAAAAAAGTGGAGTTTATTCCATTCAATTTGCAAAGCTGTCAGGCAGGGAACAACGTCGTCAATATCCGAACGGGAAGCAATGTAACAGGCTAAAGTTTCGTAACCATCATAAAAGCATTTCCTGCGGCGGGCTTTGGCCGAAACTTCCTGCCATGATTCCACGTCCGCATAGCCAAGTTCCCCGAAACTGGTTGCCGATTGCCCCAATATCACCTTGTTTATTCTGGTTATAACCTCCGGAAGACGCAGCAGGGTGTAAATCAGCGCGGAGGTGTCCGGCTGATCACCCAGCGCGGTCATATGCAGGGACGAACCAGTACCGGCGTGGACGCCTTCGAGCGTGCGGATGTAAACTTCGTTGGTAGAGCGCAAGAGTGAATAAATGGTGCGCAGATAAAGATCGATTTCTTCGGATGAGCGGATTGGGACAGTTCTTTCCATGGTTGTAGCCTTCGTTATTGTTTGAGAAATTCTATCACGTCGTCCTCAAACCCGGGTCTCACGTATAATTAGCGCCAAGGAGACAACCGATGCTTTATCTTGTGGCAACCCCAATTGGGAATTTAGGCGATATGACCTACCGGGCGGTGGAAGTGCTGAAGCGAGTTGACCTGATCGCCAGCGAAGACTCACGCAAGACCAGCGTGCTGCTCAAACATTATGAAATCTCCAAACCACAGACTGCTCTCAATAACTTCAATGAGCGAAAAGTCGTCCCTAAACTAATCGAAAGGCTTGAAAAGGGGGAGACGATCGCGTTGGTAACCGACGCGGGCACGCCAGGCATTTCTGATCCGGGTTACCTGCTGATGCACGCCGCGCTCGAGGCCGGCATCAAGGTGGAATCGATTCCCGGACCATCGGCTGTCATCATGGCGCTTACATTGGCAGACCTTCCACTGCACAGCTTTACCTTCAAAGGCTTTCCGCCAAACAAAGAAGGTCCCCGCAAACGTTTTATCGCCATGGAAGCGGAATCGCCTCATACTCTGGTCTTTTATGAAAGTCCCTATCGTTTGCTTGCCTTCCTGGAAAACAGTTTGGAAGTGCTTGGAGACCGAAACGCGGTAGTTTCAAATGACCTGACCAAGAAATTTGAGACACATTACCGCGGAAAGCTTTCCGAGATCATCGAAAAACTTACCACTGAAAAAATTCGGGGAGAGTATGTGGTCAGCATTGAAGGATTGCGAAAAGAAAAGTCTAAAACGACAGGGGATTTAGATCAGTAAGATCAGAATAGACATCCACGCCTTCGCTTTTTTTCAGTTTTTTGGTTATCCAGTAAGTAACGGGAGTGAAGACCACCTCGATCGAGACTTTAAATAAGTAGTTTGTCAGGGTCAGGCTCCAGAATAATTCCCAAGGGAAGACAGACGTGAAAGACGCGACAGCGATGAATACGGCGGAATCGAGAAACTCGCCGACGATGGTGCTGCTGATCGTGCGCATCCAGAGATGTTTGCCGCTGGTCAACTTTTTCATCACAGCCATGATCAGGGAGTTGGAGAAAGAGCCAAGCAGATAGCCGGAGATACTCGCCAGGACGATGCCCCCAAAGCTGATTCCCCCTAACACGGCTTCAAAAGCGTCCTGACCGACCGTCTCTTGCCAGAGAGGTTCCCCGGGAAGCAGCCGTACAAGCGCAAACATCAGGAAGGTGAATAGCAGCGCGCCAAAACCGATCCAGATCACTCGGCGCGAGCGCGCATAACCGTAAACTTCGGTCAATACGTCCCCGAAAATGTAGGCAAAAGGGAAGAAGACAGTGCCGGCGTCAAAAGCCAGGGGAATGCTGCCGATGGAGAGACCCCAATCGATGATTTTGGCTGATGAGGCAAAGTTGCTCAGCACCAGGACAACAGTAAAGGCAATGGTCACCAGATCAAGGTATTTAAAATGAAGCCTCGGACTGCTTTCTTTGGTGATAACTTTTGTTTCCATTGAGGATATTGTATACTACATTCCTGATAAGTCACTATCGGGTTGAAGATTGACTGGAGTTCAAATGGCTTTGATTATCGGGCTGGATATCGGTGGGACTACCACGAAAATCGTCGGTTTTGAAGAGGGCAATTTGTTTGGATTTGTCCGCGTGGTAGCCAGCGACGCTTTCACTTCTGCCAGCGGAGGTCTGGGCAAATTCCTCAATGTTACCGGCAAGCGGCTACAGGATGTAGAAAAAATTCATGCCACTGGCGTGGGCGCGTCACAGCTGAGCGAGGATCTTTTTGACTGTCCGACACAGATTATGCCAGAATTCGATTGTGTCGGACTGGGGGGGCTCTATCTGTCGGGGCTGGATCGAGCCATCGTTGTCAGCATGGGGACGGGCACCTCGATTGTTGCAGCCCGAGGAAGGCAAGTGGAACATGTGATCGGCTCTGGCGTCGGTGGTGGGACACTGCAAGGTTTGGCTGAGCGGATGCTCAATGTGCATGGATTCGAGACCATTGCCTTCATGGCAGATCAGGGCGATCTGAGCATGGTTGATCTGACCGTTGGCGATATCACCAGCGCTGAAATACCAGGTCTCACTGCCGATGCCACCGCTTCAAATTTTGGCAAACTGAAAGACCTGGCTCAACCACAGGATCTGGCGGCAGGGATTGTGAACCTGGTTTTTCAGTCAATCGGAACGGCTTCGGTACTCGCGGCAAGACTGCAGAACCTTAACAGGGTGGTAATTACGGGCAATCTCTCTCAAATAGCCCTGGGAAAAAGGGTGCTTGACGGCTTTTCGAAGCTTTACAGCCTGGACTTCATTATTCCGGAGCGCGCGGAATTTGCTACCGCTGTAGGAGCAAGTATCATCGCTTCAGTCAATAATTAAATCGGTCGGCGGATTATCAGGTAAAATCGGGTGATGAACAGATTCTTCTTACCTCCGGAACAAATTGTTGAGGGGAATGTGATTTTTCCTGACGAACTGTCCAGGAAAATCCGTAAAGTATTTCACTTAAACGAAAAAGATGCTGTCATTGTGCTGGATAACTCGGGCTGGGAGTATCTTGTCCAACTGGACAACACCCGGAACAAACAGGTCACCGGACACATTATGGACAAGCAGGTTGGGCGCGCGGAGCCTGTAATCAAGCTGAGTGTAGCGTTTAGTCTTGCTGAGCGGGATACGATTGAGTGGATTATCCAGAAGGGAACGGAATTGGGGGTCGCCAGGTTTTTCCCGTACGTTTCCTCTCTATCTTCGATCAAAGAGCTGAAAACCAACCGGGCGCGTCAGGAAAAGCTGGAGTCAATCGCCCGCGAAGCAGCCCAACAAAGCATGCGCTCCAGGCTGCCCGAATTATTTTCAGCAAACGTTTACGAAGATATGCTCAAACAAACCAGCGGTCAGGCGTTGAAATTGATCGCCTGGGAGGGGACAGCGATCGTACAACAGATTTCAGCTGAAATGTTAGAGCCTCTGGCTGGGCAGATTGAGAGATCCTTGGTCTTACTGGTTGGCCCCGAAGGTGGTTTTAGCGCGGCCGAAGTCGCGTTGGCTGAAAAATATGGTTTTCAACAAATTTCCTTTGGGAACAGCATTTTGCAAATGGAAACGGCCTGTTTGGCGGGGAGTGCTATCCTGTTGAATGTGGGTGACCGCCTGTTGGGCAGGTCAAATCTCAAACCTCGCTAAAGGTACCAGCCTGCTACGCGTAAGCCCCTGTATCAAGCCAGTCTCATCTGCAGCGTGTCAAAGGGCAGCATAATCAAGATAACCAAGCAAGAGTGCCTGTTTTCTGATCACAGAATCCATTTCATTGGCTGATATGCCGGTTAGGTAGCAGATTTCGCAGGCGTCTGCTTGAATATTTGGCAGCACCGAGGTTATTTCCTTCACTATCCCGCACTGCGATCGCCGTTCCAAGCTCGAATCCGGCCGGCTCGACTCCACGGATATCATAGCCTTTCATCCAGCGATCGAGCAGGTCTTCCGGTATGGTCCAGATGTTGCGGGAGAACTCCGCTCCAAACCGAAGGATGAACCCTACATTCGCTTCAAATTTATCGCGAATATAGCGACCAACCGTCAGACCGATGGCGTTGTAAGGCAAGCTGGCAAAGCTGCTTAAGTAACCCACTGGTAGGAGATGGATTGTATTTTCCCTGCGCATCAGGCACAGACCGAGTTCTTCGAGATGCCCCGCGAAATCGAAGCCATAGGTCTCAGCGATGAAGGCGGTTAATTCGTGTTCCAACTGAGGTGACAGAACACTCAAACCTGTGGCGGTGAAATCCCTCTCAGGCGGGTTGGAGCGGTCAGAAGATATTTCCTGATCTTTAATTAATTTCACGGCAAAGAACCCGTTGGTTTGAAAATGGAAAGGCCAGATCCGTAAGGCATGCGCCAGGTCAGGGTTGAAATTCTGACCTTCAAATTCAACCAGTCCGTGCGCCTGATACCGCCGGGCAGGAGCAGGGTCGATATGAAAAGCACCGGGGTAGGCCTCCAGTAAAGACGAAACCACCGCTTCGTTTTCTTCGGGGGCGAGAGTGCAGGTGGAATAAACCAATTCGCCACCGATTTTCAAGGCCTTCGCGGCTGAAACCAGCAAGGCTTCCTGCCGTCCGGCGAGGCGAGCGCGCTCATCAGTACTGATGGGACGGTGGGGATGGCTGGAGGAAGCCCGCAGGCTCTCCATGCTGCAGGGCGCGTCCAACAGAATCTGGTCGAAAGTTTGCGGGTACCAGTCACCCCAACGTTCCCCGGGAAAATTAGTGATGGCGTAGTTGGCAGCACCCCAGCTCTGCAGGACGGTCCTGAGTGCTGGCAGGCGTGAAGCGGCGGAATCATTGGCGATGACGAAATCCCGGTCCAGTGACTGGTCGACCATCTGGGTAGTTTTCCCTCCGGGCGAAGCGGCCATATCCAGTTTGAGCAGCCGGTTTTTTGAGGGGCTGAACAGCGAAACCGGCAGGAGCGATGCCGCGTCCTGCAGGTAATATTGCCCGAGCAGGAATTCCCGCGTCTGGCTGGGCGAAGTCTGCGCGTCGAGAATCTGGCGTGAGTCTTCTGAGAAGGGCAGGGTTTTTGTGCTCCAGCCATATTTCTGGCTGAGGTAATTCAGACGCTGATCTGAGGAGGTCTGTGCCAAAAGCAAGTTCAGGCGCACAGCGGAAGGGGCAATCCGCTGTGACTCTCTCATTAGCGAGGCGAATTGTTCCGTACTCAGATAAGGCTGATAGCGTTGTAGGGCCGAATTAAATTCGTCAGGCTGACCCATGCTTGAGTCTCCCTGTAAATAAATAAACTGAGATTGGCCAAACCTGGCACTGCGGAATGAAGCGGGCTGTCGTGTTTGACATGGAGGCATTCCTTCCTGAGTTCCGGTTCATCTGGACAGCAGGTAGGCGATTTCGTTGGAAAACTCAAAAGAGCGCATCTGAAATCCTTTTCCAGCGGTGATGCGTTCAAAGTGCTGTGCATAGGTCAGTTTCATGCCTTTTTGACGCCCTCCAAGGCTTTTTGACGGATAAGAAATCAGCAGGTGGTCCGCGTTGACCTGTTCCAGCAGGTTGCCCGAAGCGTCAGGATCAACCTGGTCGAGGATGGGCAGAAGTTTCAGCATGAAAGCCACCTGAACGTGTTGTTGAGGAATAGTTCGCAGCAAGTTACAGGTAAAAGCGCTGCCCGTTTGACCGGTAAAAGAAAAAAACTCTCCCAAAAAGACAATCAGTGGGTCGACGACATCACAGGCGTAATAGACTGAGTTTGCAGCCAGCGGCATCCAGGGTATAGCGAGCGGGTTGAACCCACAGGCCAGGTCCAAAACCGAAGTGAGCGGCCCCAGGCTTTGCAGACAGGTGACGAAAAAAGAATCCAGAAAGGGAAGCCGCTCTTTGGTAGAAAAATGCAGCTTCATCATGCTTGCACTGGCTTTTTTGAACTGTTCGGCATTCTCACGGGACAATGACTTGAAATTCTCAATCCACTGCGCGTAGTCTATCTTGGGGGTGAGGAAAGCGCCGGTCAGGCGGTGCAGGCGAGTGCGGGTTGTTTTCAAGGCGGAGCGCCAGTCCTTCTGATTTCTCAGCTCCTCCCGGGCAATTTGGCTGACCAGACCCGCGTCCAATTGAGCATACTTGGCGCTCTCCTGGACTTTGGCGATAAACTGCTCTGCTGTCTTTTCAGCTGCCATGGCTTTCCTTCAGGTCTGCGATGACACGGGTCATAAAGCGCAAGTTGTGCATGGTTGCCAGCCGGAAGTAGGAGGGATCCCGCATTTTGTAGAGGTGATATAGGTATCCGAGGCTGTAATCCTGACAGACAGGGCAGTCACATTCTTCTTCGATCGGGTTGGGATCGCGGATGAAAGTTTCTGTATTGATGTAAGTAAACTTCAACCAGCCCGCGGGGGTATCTGGGGTTAGCCTGATGCTGTCCTTGCGATACAGACGCCCATGACGAGCATCGCGGGTGGGCAGGGCGCTATCGAACATCTCGTAGCCAATCTTAAAGGCGGTGACGATGCTTTCAGGATGACCAATCCCAAGCGCGTGAATGGTGAATTCTTGTGGAATAAGCGACCTGACCAGTTCGAGGATGTCAGTGATCAGGTTAGACTCTTCGTCCAGAGGCCAGCCGCCAAATCCAAAGCCATCAAAACCAATTTCAAGCAACGCTTCGGCGCACTGCCGGCGCAGGTCTGCTTCCGCGCCACCTTGAATGACACCGAAGATCAAAGGCCGCTCACTCTCCTCGACCTTGCGGGAGTTGAGCTGCTGAAGGTAGGTTTGCTTGGCCAGCTTAGCCCAGGCAATGGTGCGTTCAACCGATTCTTTTTGTTCCGGATAGCTGGCGTTGATGTGGGTGCAGTCGTCAAGACAGATGAGGACATCTGAGCCATAGCCAAATTGAAGCTGGATGCTTTTTTCAGGGCTGAGGTTGAGCTTACGGTTCGAATTTTCCGGTCGAAATATGATGCCCTTCGGAGTCAGACTGCCAAATTTTGGATTCTGAC
Organism: uncultured Anaerolineaceae bacterium; assembly: GCA_964536465.1. Lineage (GTDB taxonomy): Bacteria > Chloroflexota > Anaerolineae > Anaerolineales > Anaerolineaceae > Mesolinea. The sequence goes on along the minus strand of CAZHXQ010000021.1, from coordinate 10,648 downwards.
GAATCATGGAATAGGCCTGAAAGCCACCTGAATCGGTCATGATCAGCCCGTCCCAGTCAGCCATTCTATGCAGTCCGCCCAGGGACTGGATGACCGTCGAGCCTGGTTTTTGCATCAAATGA
>CAZHXQ010000021.1:0-10516 GCA_964536465.1 uncultured Anaerolineaceae bacterium | reverse complement strand
CCGATCTGTTCATCATCAGAGCAGGCAGGCCGACCTGCCGCAGGTCATGGCTGGTCAGAGCTCGCACATAGCCATAGGTCGCATCCGGCATATAGACCGGCAGCTCGACTTTTTTGTCACGCACACGAAGAAACTGAAGGGGTGTTATGAGCGCCTCCGCTGGTTCTTTTCGATGATGAGGATGAATTCGGCTTTGCGTTTTCCCACCTTTGCCTGAATTTCCTGCACGGGGCCCAGAAAAATTTTTTCAGTTGGCAGGGTCAGGTCTGTTGCCAGAAATATGGTCTGATTTTTACCAAAGGCAGAGGCGATCTCATCGAGCAGTTTTGCCATTCGATAAGGGGTATCCATCAAAATCAGGGCCTCTGTTGCATTGCTGTGCCTTTGCAGGACTGTTCTTCGCTGCTCAGTTTTTGGGGGTAAAAAACCCAGAAAATAAAATTGGCGTAAATCGAAAGGGCAAACCGAGATGGCGGTCATCAATGAAGATGGACCAGAGATAGGCGTGACCGGTATACCGGAGCCGTACATTACTTCAAGCAGCTTGCGTCCCGGATCCGAAAACACGGGGGTGCCGCAGTCTGAAATCAACGCCAACTCCTGCCCTTCGGCCAGCTTCATCAAAACCTGGTCAATCATATCTTCTTCATTGTGTTCATTTAATTCGAGCAGTGGCTTGGAAATAGCGAGTGTCTTGAGCAAGCGCGAAGCCACCTTACGCTCTTCACAGATGATGAGGCTGACCCGAGAGAGTACTTCGACCGCCCGATAGGTGATTTCGTCAGGATGACCGATGGGAGTGGCAACGATATATAAACGACCTGTGTCTGGCATTGATTCCTGCTTTCTAAGAAGAAATTATAAAGCATGCCGCGAAAGCAGCGATCAGGTCGTGCATATCGTGGCGAGAGGGTCATAACGATCAGGTTCAAAAGAAGCAATGGCCAGCCATGATATGAGGGGATCCCGCTATTGGTCAGCTTCGTTGTCATGTTCAGGAATCAAGTTTGTGGCATAATTGACAAAGTTAATTGGAGTGCTATGAAAAAATTAAGTCGTCTTACCAGAGTTTCACTTTTGTTGGCCGTCTTGTTCGGGATCGATAAAGTCCTGGGCGTTGCCAGGCAGATGATCATCTCCCGCCAGTTTGGATTGTCAGCTGAATTAGATGTTTTTAACGCTGCCAACAACCTGCCCGATATGCTCTTTATGCTCATCTCTGGTGGGGCGCTTGCGATTGCTTTTATCCCCATCCTCAGCGAGGTGCTGACCAAAAAAGGGCGTGAGAAATCCTGGGCTCTTTTTTCCAATATATTAAACATTGCATTTATTATCACTGCGTTCGTGGCGATCCTGGTGGCGATTCTGGCCAGGCCCTTAATTACCAACGAATTAGGCATTGCCCCAGGGTTTACCGCTGCCCAGACCGACACCGCTGTGCGGTTACTGCGCCTCAATCTGATCTCCACGCTTATCTTTTCATTGAGCGGATTGGTCATGGCAGGATTACAAGCCAATCAGCATTTTCTTTTCCCGGCGATCGCCCCCGTGCTCTACGACCTCGGCCAGATTTTCGGTGCCATTTTTTTGGCTCCAAGCGAAGGTTACCAAATTGGCGGAATCACCTTACCCGCGTTTGGATTAGGGGTTGATGGTCTCGTTTATGGTGTTATCATCGGCGCGGCCTTGCACTTGTTGATCCAACTGCCAGCACTGATCAAGTATCGTTTCAAATGGAGTCCAAAAGTAGATTTTAAGGACGCGGAAACACGCAAGGTTTTCCGCATGATGGCTCCCCGCTTGGTCAGCATGTTTTGTATTCAGCTGATCTTTTTGGGAACAGATAATTTTGCTTCACGGCTCGAGGAAGGGTCAGTCACCGCGCTGACCTACGGATGGTGGATCATGCAGGTCCCCCAAACTTTAATCGGCACTTCTATTGCTACTGCCATTCTGCCCACCCTGTCGGAGTTGTTCAGCAGTGAACGCTTTGATGAACTCAAAGATAAGATTGAACGGGCGGCCCAGGTGATGCTGGCACTGACGATACCCATCGCAATTGTTGCCGGTGTTGTGCTGCAACCAGCCGTGCAGGCTTTCCTCGGTTTAGACCCGGTTGACACGATGCGGGTGGTGGACGTATCGCGAATCTACCTGATTGGAATCGTGGGCCATTCTATCGCCGAGTTGTTCGTTCGCAGTTTTTACGCTTTCCAAAAGCCGAAATATCCGCTTATCGGCGCTGTGGCCACGCTGATCTTATTCATCTTGATAAGCCTGGTTTTGTCGCCAGCCCTTCAGGCGCGGGGGATCGCGGCTGCGAATACCCTGTCTTACACTTTTTTGTCGCTGCTGCTCTTGTTCCTCTTGAATCCCTTCTTATCATTCAAACTCAACCTCTCGAAGTCGCTGCTGCGGGGTCTGCTTGGAGCAGTGCTTGGCGGCGCGGTTGCTTTTGCGGTCCTGGCTTTTGTGCCGCAAATTTCGGGGACTTTCATTGGCGCGATTGCCGGCGGAGGGTTGGGGCTGGTGGTTGCCGCTTTGGTTATTCGACCAGAACTGGTGAAATTAGGGCAGCTTTGATCTGGGCGGCGGGCTAAATTCAAGCATTCCAGGAAAGATATAGAGAATTGATCGTCCTTTTATTTTCTTGGATGAACACTTAGACCAAACAAATCGTATGGACCTGCCGACTCAATTTTCACCGGAATCATTTCGCCGATCGAAGCGAGCCCAGTGGCAACCACCAGTCCGTCGATTTCAGGTGCGTCGCGATAAGTACGGCCTATGATCACCTTTTGCTGCTGGTCGACTCCTTCAACCAGGATATCAAACGTTTTGCCAACAAGGTCCTGCTTCTTTTCCAAAGCGGATCGCGACTGTAATTCCATCAAAGCCTCACGGCGGGCTTGTTTTGTATCCTGGCTGACAGGATCTCCCATGCTTTCCGCAAAGGTGCCAACCTCGGGAGAATAGGTAAACACGCCCATGTGGTCGAACCCGATTTCCTCGACAAAACTGTATAATTCCTGGAAATTCTCTTCCGTCTCGGTAGGAAAGCCGACGATAAAGGTCGTCCGGACCACCAGATCGGGGATGCGTTCGCGCATGGTTTTGATGGTTCTTCTAACCCAATCGATATCAGAGGGACGCCGCATGCTTTTTAGTACCTCCGGGCTGGTGTGTTGTAACGGAATATCGAGGTAGGGTAAGAGCTGGCGGGAACTGGCCATCAAGTCGATCAGGTCATCTGAAATCATTCCAGGGTAAGTATAAAGCAGGCGGAGCCAGGGGACAGCGGGGATTTCCGGCAAAACCTTACGTAAGAGTTTGGTCAAACCGTTTGTCTCACCCCGATCCGCGCCGTAGGCAGTCACATCCTGCGCGATCAGGTTGATCTCTTTTACACCCACTTCCTGCAGGAATTGGGCGTCACGAATGATGTCGATCATCGGACGGCTTACCAGGCTGCCCTTGATGCCTGGGATCGCGCAAAAGGCGCATGAGCGGTGGCAGCCATCACCAATTTTCAAATAGCTGCTGCCACCCTGAATAGCGGTGTAGGAGGCGTCTGGCTCGTACTGCAGAACGGGATAGTCCTGATAGCGGGTTACCTCGCCTTCCACCCCAAGTTGGCGAACCAGGGGGATGATGTCCGCTAGACGGCGGGTACCAATCAGCCCATCTACGCCCGGGTGCTGGTTGAGCAGCTTCTCCCGCCATCTTTCGGCCAGACAGCCGGTCACAATCAGCTTTTGTCGGGACTTCTTGGTTTGCGCCAATTCCCAGAGCGAGTCCTGCGATTCCTGGCGGGCATCGTGAATAAAGCCGCAGGTATTGACCAGGATGTATTCAGCCTGAGCGGGCGAGTCTGTGTAGGTTAACCCTTCTGCTTCCAGCAATTGCGCCATGACATTGGAATCAACCAGGTTTTTCGCGCAACCCAGGCTGACGAGATGGAAACTGTTTTTCTTCATGTTTTTTTATTCCTGTCTGGCTGTTATTCTTCCGGAGGATCTACAATGGGCAATTCAGCCATGCCTTCAGCGCTGAACAGCAGCCTCGCGGGAGTGCCAATTACATTAGAGATCGGCTCAAGTGTCTGCTGGTTGAAAATGATTTCAATGGCGGCGACATTGCCAGTTTCCAGTTCGATTTGTTCTTCACCAGTATAGGTGAGCACATTGCCGGCAGATTGCCGCCCCTGAAAGAGCACCTCGCCGTCGGATGTCACCCTCATCCAGGTGTTTTGGCGAATGAGCAGGACAATTTCGAGGTTCGATTCGGTTTCGGAAGCGATATAGAACGGAGTCGAGGTCGGTATCATCTGGACAGCTTCTTCCTCACCTGTTGCTTCAATTGGAGTATCGATTTCGGTTGGTTCGGAAAGCAAAATCTCCGCGAAAGCTGGTAGTGTGCCGGTGGGCTCAGGGTCATTTTGCAGGAAGGTCATACGTGAGATCCCCCAAATGAGGAACCCTACGATTCCGACGATCATCAACGTGCCAAAGAACAAATCGAGCGTGAAAAAGCGCTTCAGGTTGACCAAAAATGGCGGTAAAACCTTGATTGGTCGTAAGACAGTTTTTTTGCTGCTGGATTTCTCTGTACGGCGTTTTTGAATCGCGTCTGCGTAACGAATCATAATACCTGCGACGTCCAGGTTGAGAAAGCGCGCGTAAGCCTGCAGGTGACCTCTGAACTGCATCGGCGTGCTGAAGGCCTCCAGGTCGCCTCTTTCGATGCCACGCAGCTGGTCTGCGGGGATGTGCGTTTCATCCTCAATCACTTCCCAGGTTACGTTGAGGTAACGCCGACGGGCAGCCAATTCCCTTCCGATAGACATCAAATCCTCAGCCCACTCCGACCGCTCATCAATCTTTGACACCCCGGCTGGTTGCTCTGGCAGAGCTGCCTCTTGCATGGAGGGAGTTTTTTTTGGTGAAGGCGCGGCTTCTTCAGCGATCTTTTTTTCGATATTGCCGGAGGGTAGTTCAGCCGGTTCAGGCAAATCGGTAGGCCCCTGAGGGGCTGGTATCGCAACTGCCGCCTCCGCTTCTGGGTCTTCTTCCAAACCCAAAAAGTCGGCGTACAGCCTCAAAAACCCTCTGGTCTGCGTGCTTGAGCTGAGCTCAGAATACTCTTCATCCTCCAGGTCTTGCAGTATGGCCAGGCGAATACGCGTGGCTGAAGCCACCTGTTCCAGCGAAATATTGCGTTCCTGCCGGATTTTCTTGAGATCGGAACCTGAATATGTCATGATGGATGATTCTAACAAAAAATAAGCCTGCTGGTTTAACTCAGCAGGCTGCTACCCTTTTTGCTTGAAAAGATTATTCCGCAGTTTCTTCAAATTCGCTGGATTCGGTTTCGAGCTCTTCGCTCATTTCATACTCCTCGATCTCAACGAATACTTCTTCAACTGGTGGTGTGTAGACTTCGCCTTCCCTGTGGACGATAACCCGAATTTCTGGAACCAGGTCGAGCGTAAGGCTGACGGGGATGATATATTCACCCAGCTTGCGGATTGGCTCGGTAACCAGTTGCTGGCGGTCGATTTCGATGCCTTTTTCTTCTTTAATTCGATCGATAATGCTCTGCGCAGAGACAGAACCATAGAGTTTTCCGGTTTCACCAGCCTTGACCGGGAAGAAGAGCTCCAGTACAGCCAGTACATCCGCGACGCTTTTCAGTTCCTCGTTGAGGATAGCGCGGCGCTCGGTCGCCTTCTTGGCGATCATTTCGGAAACTTTGGCTGATTTATCCGTAGCGGGAATGGCAAAACCCTGGGGGATGAGATAGTTGCGGCCGTAGCCATTGGCAACTTTTTTAATATCGCCCGCACGACCTAATTTATAAACGTCCTTGATTAACAATACTTTCATTTCTAGCCCTTTCTGTGCTAAGTGTGTTTTGCTGGATGAAGGGTACAACATCCAAGCCGAACAATATTACCATAGAACACGAAACCGCAAGGGGGAATCGCCTCCGATTTCAACCGTTTCTACCGGCCGCGAAATGCTGCGACCGTCTCTCGATCAGCTCACGCACCGATGATCATTATTATCGACCTGCGAAACGTGAAACCCAGATATTGATCACCAAGGTCTCATTTTCAGCGGTTTGATGCTCAATCAGGTATAATTTACATGTTAACCAAGCACCGATTATTGAGGAGAGGTATGACAGACAAGACAGAATTTGAAAACTGGCAAGAAAGAGTTTACAACCCCGCCATCAAGCGTTTCCCTGAAAGAAAAGAACAGTTTAAAACATCCTCTAACATACCCATCCCAGCGGTTGTCCCGCCCGAGCAAATCAACCCACAACAGTTCGAACAGCTCGGTCTTCCGGGTGAGTACCCTTACACCAGGGGCGTACAACCGACCATGTATCGCGGCCGACTCTGGACCATGCGCCAGTATGCCGGGTTTTCCAGCGCGGAAGAATCCAACCAACGCTACCGTTTTCTGCTCGAGCAAGGCCAAACCGGTCTGAGCGTGGCTTTCGACCTGCCCACCCAAATTGGTTACGACGCGGATGACCCGATCGCTCTGGGGGAGGTTGGAAAAGTGGGCGTTTCGATCTCGTCCATTGAAGATATGGAGACCCTTTTCAAGGATATCCCGCTGGACAAAGTTTCTACCAGTATGACCATCAACGCGCCTGCCGCAGTGCTTCTTGCGATGTACGTTGCCGTCGCCAAAAAACAGGGTGTGTCTTCTACCGCGCTACGCGGAACGATACAGAATGACATCCTCAAGGAATACATCGCCCGTGGGACTTACATCTTCCCACCTAAGAGCAGCATGCGCCTGATCACGGATACCTTCCAATACTGCCAGCAGGAAGTGCCAAACTGGAACTCCATCAGCATTTCTGGTTACCACATCCGCGAGGCTGGCTCCACAGCTGTGCAGGAAGTCGCTTTCACGCTGGCAAACGCCATCGCTTATATTGATGCCGCCATCCAGGCAGGCATGGATGTGGACAAATTTGCCGATCAGTTATCTTTCTTCTTTAATTCTCACAATAACTTCCTGGAAGAGATAGCCAAATTCAGGGCAGCTCGGAGGCTATATGCCAAAATTATGCGCGAACGTTTCGGCACCACCAACTGCAAGTCGGAACGGCTGCGCTTCCATACCCAGACCGCGGGCTCAACACTGACCGCCAGACAGCCGGAAAACAACGTTGTCAGGGTGACCCTGCAGGCACTGGCAGCCGTTTTTGGCGGCACACAATCGCTGCATACCAACAGCATGGACGAGGCGCTCTGGCTGCCAACTGAAAAATCAGTCCAGGTGGCACTGCGTACCCAGCAGATTATCGGCTATGAAACTGGTGTGGCGGATTCGGTTGACCCCTTGGCCGGCTCTTACCTGGTGGAATACCTGACCGATGAAATTGAACAGAAGGCCGCTGAATACATCGGTAAAATCGACGCTCTGGGAGGGGCGCTTGCTGCAATTGAGAGCGGGTACATCCAAAACGAAATTCAGGATGCTGCCTTCCAGGCGCAGCGCGACCTAGAAAACGGTGAAGACATTGTTGTTGGTGTCAACAAGTTCCAGGTAGATGAACAAATATCGCTTGAGTCGCTGAAAATGGACCCCCGCATCGAGCAAGATCAGCACGAACGGCTGGCTGCCCTGCGCGCGTCGCGTGACCCGGAAGTTGTTGAAAATTTGTTGGATAAACTGGAGCAAACGGCTGGGAGCGATGCTAATATGATGCCAATTATTATCGAGTGTGTCGAAAATAAACTCACCTTGGGTGAGATTTGTGGACGATTGAGAAAAGTTTGGGGTGAATACGTGGCCCCCAACACCATCTAAAGGAGAACTATGGCAAAGATCACCAAACTCAACCATGTCGCCATTGTCGTTCGCGATATCGAAGAATCGCTTAAGTTCTGGGAAGATAGCCTGGGGCTGAAGCTTGACCATATCGAAGTGGTTCCGACACAGCATTCCAGGGTTGCCTTTCTCCCCGTGGGTGACAGCGAAATCGAGCTGGTTCAACCGACCAGCAGTGAGACCGGGTTGGCTGCCTACCTCGAAAAACGCGGCGAAGGCATGCACCACCTGTGCATGGAGGTCGACGATATTGACGCCAAACTGGCAGAGTTAAAAGAAAAAGGCGTGCGCCTGATTAACGAAACGGCTGAAGTTTTGCCTGGGCGAAAAATGGCGTTCATCCATCCCAAAGCTGGCAATGGTGTCCTGGTTGAATTGTACCAATTAACTGACTGATCTAATCGCAGGTTCAGGAGCCGACATGATTATTAAAAACGGAAAGATCATCACCTGGTCACAGCCCAACCAAATCTTGGAAGGGCAGGAAATTTTGGTACAGGATGGTTTGATTCAGGAAATCGCGCCTGAAGGGCAGTTGACCGCGAAATTCCCGCAGGAAGAAATTCTGGACGCGCACGACCAGTTAGTCATGCCCGGCAATATCTGCGCTCATACCCATTTCTACGGAGCCTATTCACGGGGGATGGCAATTCCTGGTGAACCACCGGACAATTTTTCCAAAATCCTGGAAAATTTGTGGTGGAAACTGGACAAAGCCCTGGACGAAGAGGGCGTGCGTTATTCCGCTCTGACCCTGCTTATCGATGCCATTAAATATGGCACTACCACCATCATCGACCACCATGCTTCGCCAAATTTCATAGATGGATCGCTGGATGTGGTTTACGAAGCTGTCAGGCAATCTGGTTTGCGTTCAGCCCTTTGTTACGAGGTGACTGACCGCGATGGCCCTGAACGCGCCATAGCGGGGATCAGGGAGAATGGCCGCTTTATCAGCAGAGTTCAGGCTGGTGAGATCGACCCTATGGTCAAGGCACATTTTGGCCTGCATGCCAGCCTGACTGTTTCTAACGAAACTCTGGCTCGTTGCGTTGAAGAAAATGACAGCCGGGTTGGGTTTCATGTACATGCCGCAGAAGGGATCGTTGACCAGGAAGATTCGCTGGCAAAGTATGGAAAACGCGTGGTGGAACGATTCTGGGATGAATACATTCTGAACGAGCGCAGCATCCTGGCGCACGGAATTCACCTTTCTGAAAACGAAATTGGGCTGCTGGCAAAGAGTCAAAGCTGGCTGACTCACCAACCGCGCTCTAACATGAACAACGCGGTTGGGGTAGCAGAAGTTGAGCGGCTGTTGGAGAGCGGCGTCAATTTGTGCTTGGGTAACGACGGCTTTTCCAATGCTATGTGGCAGGAATGGTTCTTCACTTACCTGCTGCAGAAAGATCATAAGGGCGATCCCAGGGCTATGAACGGCTATGATGTCATCAGGGTTGCTGTTAGCAATAATTCAAGGTTGGCCACGCAAATTTGGGACGGTTTGCGCGTAGGCACGATCGAACCAGGGGCCGCGGCAGACCTTATCTTTGTCGACTATCATCCCATCACCCCGATGAATGCCGGTAATCTGCCATGGCATATTCTGTTTGGTTTTCGCGATGGCATGGTCACGATGACGATGGCGGGCGGAAAAGTGCTGATGAAAGATCGCCGGCTCTTGTTCCTGGATGAAGCAGAAGTTGCTGAAAAATCGCGCGAAATCGCTGCTCAAACCTGGGCGCGTGTCGCTGAAATGTAAAGGAAATCAGATGAAGTACACGCTTGGAATTATCGGTGGGACAGGAAAAGAAGGCAGCGGGCTCGGTTATCGTTGGGCATTGGCGGGTCACAAAGTGATCATTGGGTCTCGCCAGCAAGAAAAAGCGCTGCAGGCAGTTGATGAATTAAAACAAAAAATCGGTGATCACCCGGTCGAGATTGCTGGAATGACCAACCAGGATGCGGTCAGAGCCTGTGATATTGCGGTAATAACCGTTCCATTCAGCGCGCATGCCGCGACACTGGATGGGCTGAAAGAAGAACTACAGGGAAAATTGCTGATTGACGTCTGCGTTCCCCTGCAACCCCCAAAAGTGACCAAGGTTCAAATGCCACCAGAAGGCAGCGCTGCGCTGCAGGCAAAAGCCATTTTGGGTCCTGAGGTTCAGGTTGTGGATGCCTTCCAGACGATTTCCTTTGAACACTTGCTCTCCGGCGAGGAGATTGATTGTGATGTGCTGGTTGCCGGAGGAAACAAGGAATCACGTCAGATTGTAATTGGTCTGGCGCAGGACATCGGATTAAAAGCCTGGGATGCCGGCGTGATTGAGAATACGGTGGTTGTGGAAGGGCTTACGTCGATCCTGATCGGTCTGAATATGAAATATAAAGTACACTCGTCGGGGATTCGTATAACTGGAATCGAATGACCGCATCCAGAAGTTTAACCCTCAGCGCTGTAGCTGGTATTCCTCCGATTCAAGAAGGCGATGACCTTGCCGAAATAATTTTTCAGGCAGTTCTGGGCAGCGATTTGATTTTTGAAAATGGTGATGTCATCGTCCTGGCGCAAAAAATTGTTTCCAAAGCAGAGGGGCGGTTGGTCAACCTGACCACCGTAAAGCCCTCTGCTGAAGCGGCGGAATTGGCTGCCT
>CAZHXQ010000020.1:0-26246 GCA_964536465.1 uncultured Anaerolineaceae bacterium | reverse complement strand
GCCGCTTCAATCCATCAATTCTGTAACTTCCGGAGGGAGCAAGCCCCCTCCGTACGGCTGGCTCGTGTGCCCGCGTAGCAGGGTGTTGGTCCAGCCGCTCTTTCCGCCTCGCAGACTGTTTCCCGCTATGCATTTCGACCCAACCCCACTTTTCATGTTAAAATTAAAGATTGCGAGGATGAGATGTGGTTGAGGAAAACTGAGCAGCAGGCACCCTTTTTGATCGTTGGCCTGGGTAACCCGGGCCTGGAATATCGCTATTCCCGACATAATTTTGGCTTTATGGTCCTCGACGCGCTCGCCGAACACTGGTCTGTGCCCCTCAAGAAAATCAAATTCAAAGCGGTTGTCGGTGAAGACAGGTACCAGGGTAACAAGGTCGTTCTGGCCAAACCGCTTACATTTATGAACGAATCCGGGCGCGCTGTCGCCCCCCTGCTGCGATTCTACAAATGCCCGCCCGAGAATATGCTGGTTATCCATGACGACCTCGATTTGCCTCTGGGCACACTGCGCATCCGACCCTCCGGCGCTACTGCCGGTCAGCGCGGCATGGAATCAATCACTCGTATGATCGCGACGCAAGAATTCCCGCGCATGAGGCTGGGGATCAGCCGCCCGCCTGGTCAGATGGATCCCAAGGACTATGTGCTTAAAAAATTCCTTCCGGCGGAGGAGGAACTCAAAATAATGGTCATCAATCAGGCAGTGGAAGCGGTCGAGTGTTTTGTCACCCAGGGGCTCACAAAGGCAATGAATACCTATAATGGCGAAGTCGCTTGAAAATTCGTTAACCAACATCATAAAGAGCCTGCCCCCTTACGATGAACTTTTAACGTCGATCGAAGCGGGAGCCTTTTCAACCCAACATAGAAAAGGTCTGGGCTTGCCTCGCGCTGCCCGTCTTGCCCTCCTGGCTGCTCTTCACCAGGACAAGCAGGTTCCCATCCTGCTTCTGACCAACCGTTCCGACCGCGCGCTTTCCCTTTTTGACGAGCTTGGTTTTTGGCTGCCCCAGGATGCCAACTTCTACTTCTCTGAACCTAACCCGCTCTTTTACGAGGATCTGCCCTGGTCTCAAAACACCCGTCTTGACCGGCTGCGGGTGCTCACAACGCTCAGCCGTTATTTTATCCCGGGCGCGCAGAAACCGGAACTCCCGCCTGTTATGGTCACCCCCATCAGAGCGCTGATGACCCGCACGGTGCCGCGGAGGACCTTCCTCAAAAACACTCTCAGAATCAAGGTGGCTGACAGAATGGATCTGCAGCAGGTCTCGACCCATCTGGTCGGTATCGGCTATGACTACAGCAATATTGTCATTCAACCAGGTCAGTTCTCCCGCCGCGGAGGGATACTGGATGTCTGGTCTCCTTCAGACAACCTGCCTGTCCGTCTGGATTTTTTTGGTGACGAAATCGACTCCCTGCGCCAATTCGACCCTGCCACCCAGCGCAGTGAGGCCCAACTGGAGCAAGCGCTCATCTTTCCTACCTCAGAAGCACTACCGATTGCCGCCATGCAGGATGGCGAACTGCCCTACCAGCTTAAAGAACAGGACATCCCCCAGATCTATAAATTTCCTGCCAGCCTGGTCGACTACCTGCCAGAAAACTCATTGATCCTGCTGGATGGTGAGGAGTTCATCTCCGCGGCAGCCAACGATATCGAGGAAGAAGCCCTACAGCGCCTCGAGGAACTCAAAAAAAACGACCCGACAACCAGCAGAAGGGTCCCTTACCTTACCTGGTCAGAGTTGTTAGACAGCTCTGCCAGGAGGCAGATCATCGAAATGGGTCACAGTCAGGCTGAAGGCGGCTCTCCCCTGTCAGCGCTTTTTGACCCCGGGCCGCGGTTTGCCGGTCGCCTGAAGGATTTTCAGGCGCACATAAATTCCCTTACCAGGGATGAACAACCCTGGACGGTGGTTTCCCGCCAGTCTGCCCGCCTCGAGCAGCTCTGGAAAGACACCCATCCTGACGAAGAAGTCCCTCTAAATTCCTTCATTGAAGGCTCGCTCTCGGGCGGCTGGGTCTTGCAGCTGGAACATGGCACCAGCTACCACCTGCTGACCGACAGCGAAATATTCGGCTGGAGCCGACCGCAACCGCGCCGTCGACCCGCCCTCAGCAGTGAAGCTCCTGAAGCGATCTTTGCTGACCTCAGCCCGGGCGACTATGTGGTTCACGTCGACCACGGTATCGGACGCTTCATCGGTTTGCACAAACCAAACATTGAGGGCACCCAACGCGAATATCTTTCCATCCAGTATAAGAACAGCGATGTTCTCTACGTGCCCATCCACCAAGCAGACCGCATCACCCGCTACATCGGGCCAGACAGCTCCAGACCGAATCTCAACAGCCTCGGCGGGGCAGAATGGTCCCAGACCAAAAGCAAGGTTCGTCATGCCGTGGTCGAGGTTGCCAGCGATTTGTTGGAGCTATATGCCAAAAGACAGCTAGCCAGCGGTTACGCTTTCAATCCCGATTCGGACTGGCAGCGTGAATTAGAGGCTTCCTTCCCTTACATTGAAACCCCTGATCAATTGCTGGCCATCGAACAGGTTAAACAAGATATGGAATCTGAACGCCCCATGGACCGCCTTTTATGCGGCGATGTCGGTTACGGCAAAACCGAGGTTGCCCTGCGGGCGGCTTTCAAGGCGGTCTCGGATGGAAAGCAGGTGGCAGTGCTGGTGCCGACGACTGTGCTGGCCCAACAACATTTTGACACCTTCCGCCAACGGCTCTCTGTTTTTCCGGTTGAAGTTGAAATGCTCTCGCGTTTTCGCAGCCCAAAAGAGCAGGAAAAAATCATCAAAGACCTGGCTGCCAAGAAGATCGATATCGTCATCGGCACCCACCGCCTGGTTTCCTCTGACGTCCAGTTCAAGGACTTGGGTCTGCTGATTATTGATGAAGAGCAGCGCTTCGGCGTGACGCACAAAGAACATCTCAAAAAAATGCGGGAAGAGGTGGACGTTCTTACCATGACAGCCACGCCCATTCCCCGAACGCTTTACATGGCGCTCAGCGGCGTGCGCGACATCTCCACCATCAACAGCCCCCCCGAAGAACGGCTGCCCGTCGTCACCCACATCGGACCCTACTCTCCCAAACTGGTCAGAGAAGCCATTATTCGCGAGCTGGATCGGGGCGGACAGGTTTTCTTCGTCCATAATCGCGTCCAGTCCATCCCAGCCGTGTTCAATCACCTGCAAAACCTGGTTCCGGAAGCACGCATCGGCATCGGTCATGGTCAGCTGCCCGAAAAAGAACTGGCAGATGTGATGCACCAGTTTACCTCAGGGCAAATCGATGTGCTCTTGTCGACCTCGATCATTGAATCCGGTCTGGACATTCCCAACGCCAACACGCTGATCGTCGACCGGGCCGATACCTTTGGTCTGGCTCAACTCTACCAGCTTCGCGGCCGGGTTGGGCGGGGAGCCCAGCGCGCATACGCCTACCTGTTTCAGGACAAACGCCGCGCGCCCACCCCGCAAGGCGAAGAGCGGCTCGAAGTCCTGGCCGATAACGCCTCTCTGGGCGCTGGTTACTCCATCGCCATGCGCGACCTGGAAATGCGCGGAGCTGGCGACCTGCTGGGTACGCGCCAATCCGGCTACATCGCCGCGGTAGGCTTCCAGATGTATACCAAGCTGCTCAGCCAGGCCGTCCAGGGCCTGAAGAGTGAATCCGGGTTCACCCCCACTGAATTGAGCAGCCAAAGCTGGATACAATCGCCCAGCCTGAACGTTAATGTGGAACTGCCGCTTAACAGCGAAATCCCCTCCTCCTACATTCCCGATCAGGACCTGCGCATCAAGCTCTATCGGCGCATCTCCACCCTTCGCAGCGATGAGGAAATCACACAAACCGAAATAGAATTTCATGACCGCTTTGGCGAACTGCCTGAAGGATTGAAGGACCTGTTTTTCCAGATGCGCGTCAAACTGGCCGGAGAAGCAATCGGACTGGAATCGATTGGCATGATCAAACAACAGATTCTCCTTACCTTCCCACCCCTTCCCCAGGGAGTCAAAGACCGCGGTTTGCCAGAGATCGACCCGCTGGCGCGTGCCGGCAGAAATGCCTACTGGATCGATATCAAAAATCTTGATGGCGAAACCTGGCAAGAGGCCTTGATCCGCATTTTGCAGAAGTTGGCGCGGATAAAACAAAACTAGAACGATCCTCCTTCCCTCTCTTCGGGCTGATCTTGTTTGTAAATAAAAATTACCCGAAAGTCAGCTTTTTATCCTTTTTCAGCCTGTGATATACTGCCAAATTATGATCTCTGCTTTACAGAAAAAGCCAACCACAGTCAAAATTGCGTTAGTTTTAGCGCTGATTTTGCTGGGGATCAGCCTGATGTTCTGGTCACAAATCAAACCGTATCAATTAATCGTGAACGGAGAGCTGATAAGCATGAAAGCACTGGTTTTCTATCCGCGTGATCTCTTCAGGCTGGCTGAAATCGAGCTGCTGCCTCAGGATCGGCTCTCAATCGATCCGGATCGCTTCAGCCTTGCAATCCCTGAAATAATTCAATTGACGACAGCCCGTTCCGTCTCCATTAAAACTCCCGGCTTCACAACCGAGGTCGTCACCGCCGAGCTCTTCCCTGCCAGTATATTCAGGCAAGCTGGCATCCTGTTGTTCCCGGAAGACATTTTGCTGGCAAACGAAGAAGAAACTCAACCCAATCAAAAATTCCCGCCGGGTGAAGCCCTCAGCCTGGAACTGCTGCCAGCCAAACAAATTGATATTTTTATTGACAACCTCTATCACACCAGCCTCTTCACGCAAACGGCAAGCTATCGGGAAGCTCTGGCAGAGAAAAGCCTGGAATTCAACCCCAAAGACCGTTTTGACCCCGACCTGGATCAGCCCCTGCTGACAAACAATAATCTTCAAATCACCCGCGCTGAACAGGTTTGCGTTCAGTCTGTGGCAGGTGAATATTGCGATCTCAGCGCTGCTAAAACCGTTAGTGATGCGCTGGCAGACCTGGGCATTCCCCTGTCAGGCCTCGACTATGCGCAGCCACCAGAGGACGAAGCCCTGTCTCAGAACCGCATCATCAGCGTGCATGAAGTGGAAGAGCGTCTCATTCTTCAGACCGATGAAACCCGTTTTTCCTACGCCTACCAGGACGACCCAAACACTCGTCTCGACACCACGGCCGTGATCATCCCAGGGCAGCCTGGCATTGACGTGTCACGCACAAGCCAACGCATAGAAGATGGACAACTCCTGCAAACCACCTCTGAAGGTCCCTGGAAAGCCAGTGAACCCCGCGACGGCGTCATGGGTAGAGGTACCCGCGCCGACCTTCGAACTGAAACGGTCGATGGTCAGGAGATCGAATTTTGGCGCAAGGTCAGCGTCTACGCCACCTCTTATCATCCTTCCACCTTCGGCGACAACCCCAGAACCCGCTCCGGTCTGCCTTTACAAAAAGGCACGGTCGCAGTTTCTGCCGCCTGGTACCCCAGCATGGCACTGCAGCGGGTATACGTCCAGGGCTACGGTTTTGCCACCATCGGCGATTCCGGCGGCGGCATACCCGGCACCTACTGGATCGACCTGGGCTACAGCGATGACGATTATGTTGGTTGGCACAGCTGGACCACGCTCTACTTCCTGCCCCCTGTCCCGGCCTGGTACCCGGTGGTGCTGCCATGACGCTCAAACAGCTGAATATCTTCCCACTTTTAAAAAAATATGACATTAAACCAAAAAAATCCTTGGGACAGAATTTTTTAATCGAGCCGGCCGGTCTGAACAAGGTTATAAATGCGGCTGAAATAACTGCGGATGATGAGGTGCTTGAAATCGGCGCCGGGCTGGGCAGCCTGACCTATCTGTTGGCACAAACCGCCCGCCAGGTTGTCGCTGTCGAAATCGACAAAGCCATGCTCCCCCCTCTGCGGCAGGCCCTGGCGGAATTTGACAACGTGCGCGTCATTGCAGGTGATATCCTCGAACTCAAGCCCGATGAGTTGATGCAGGGGCAAGACTATGTCGTGGTCGCAAACATCCCTTATTACATCTCGTCAGCCATCATCCGTCACCTGATGGCAGCCAACAGGCGCCCCAAACGCGTGGTGCTGACCTTGCAGAAAGAGGTGGCTGAGCGTATCCTGGCACGTGATGGCAAGATGAGCCTCTTATCGCTTTCGGTGCACTTGTTTGGGCAGGTTTCCCTGGCAGGCCTGATTCCGGCAGGTAGTTTCTTGCCCGCGCCGGAGGTTGATTCAGCGGTTTTGAAAATCGAGCTCTATCCCCAACCGATGGTTCCCCTTGAGCAGCAGGACGCCTTTTTCAAATTAGCCCATGCTGGTTTTGGGCAAAAACGCAAGACCCTGCGCAATTCGCTTTCAGCCGGGTTGGCGCTTGCCGGCTCTCAGGTTGAAACGCTTCTGCTCGAGGCCGGGATCGACCCCAAACGACGGGCTGAAACGCTTTCGATCTCGGAGTGGAAGCGCCTCACGCAAATCTGGCTGGTTACTTTTTAGGAGTCTTTTTTTGTCTTTTCCCTGAGCGGATTGCAATTACCGCCCCAACAACCCCAGCCATCCCTGCCAGCATCACCAGCGGTCGTTCCAATAGCCACAAAAAACCACTCAAACCTGTTCGTGCCTTTTCCACCAGACCGGTCTGCGGAAGGCTCACCTCGCCAGCCCAGTCGAAGGTTATCAGGCGGGACAGAAATTCTTGTTCCACACAGCCTTCCAGGCTGAAGACATACACGGGTTTGCCGGATTGCCAGGCCAGGCGCAGGTCGGTGGCAAATTCATCCCAGCTCAAGGTTTTCGGCAGCTTGGCTTCATCCATGACCACACCGCCCCCTGTGCTGCCAATCCCGATCGCCTGTGCTTCTGCCGCATAACTCCAAAGGATCCGGTTTCCCAGCGGTTGGAACAAGCTCGAGTAAAGCATCAGCACTTCGCGGTCAACCGGCACATCCACCAGCCCACCCAGGCGTTGAGCCACGGTCGACCCGGCCTTGCGGTCATCCACAATAAACGGGAAGTGGTAAGCCTCCAGGAAATAACCGTCGTCTTTAATCGTGAATGCCAGCTTTCGGTAAGCCAGGCTGGCTTGTTTGAGCGAGTTCTTCGAGAGATAGCGCTGCAGTGCTTTCTTTAGTGCGCGAGTCCGCAGAAAATAGGCATCGGTCATCTGGTTAATGTCAGGTTCGATGTCCAGACCGATGCCGCTCCACCTCAATTCATGCTGATCGCTCCAGTCTTTGAAATCGGCATAACGCTGCAGCGCCTGGGCGTGGTTCTCCATATTGAACCAATATCCCTCATCTTTCGAAAGCAGCAGCCAGGCCTTAAGCGGAATACCCAGTTGGTTGAATCTACGCACGACAGCCACGCGCTCGTCCGAAAAATCAAGGATGCCCATCGAGACCGAAGCGCCAAGCGCCTTCAAATCATCGTAAACAAACCGGTTGTCAAAGAGCTTTTTGAGATCAGCTCCCTCGAGTTCGCAGAAAAAAGTTAAATGAGAATGCATGGCTGTGTTTCCATCCTAATTAACATTTTGGGTGAGATTAAGTTGCGTTTTCTTAAAAAGTCCGGTCATATCCATTGAATCGCTCAAGCCAGCCCTCTCTTTGAATCTCTGCCTGTCTTACGATCTCTCCCTCTTCAGTAAGTGCTGCTGCCCGCTAATTCTGGATGGGGGCTTTGGCGGGGACGCCCACTCGGCGGGGAAATTCGGCTCTGGTCGCTTTGATCTTCTCAAGAACCACCAGATAGCGTTCATCTTCCACGCCAGGCAGTTCTATCGGAATAATCTCGTCAAGCTTTCCGCCCAACAAGCGGACGGCATTGCGGCTTGCTTCCGCTTCTCTGTGCGCGCTGGAACCCTTCTGCATTACCACCAGACCCCCAACGTTAGCGAGCGGCAATAAGTATTCGACCAGAATGGGCATGCTCGCCACAGCGCGGGCAAGAACCAAGCCATATTGCTCACGATGGGCGGGGTCCTGCCCCACCTCTTCGGCACGCGCGCTGCTGACCAGCACATCCCTCAACCCGAGCATCTCAGTTATGTGCTCGCAGAAACCGGCCTTCTTCTTAACTGATTCCACCAGCGTCAGTCTGGCATCAGGAAAGATAATTTTCAAAGGAATGCCCGGAAAACCTGCCCCTGTGCCGATGTCAATCATGGATTGTGGTACGAACCCTTGCGGAAAAGCCTTGACCACGCTGAGCGAATCCAAAAAATGTTTGACGCGGATGCCTTCTGGTTCGACAATCGCTGTCAGGTTAAATTTCTGGCTCCAATCCTGCAATTCACGCAGGTACAGGTCAAACTGCTCCAGCTGTTGGTCAGAGAGCTGCACTCCAAAGTCGGTTTTCACGTGCCTATACCAGTTTTCCATTGGCTTGATTATAAGGCACTATCCACGGTTTTTTTGGACAATTATTGAAGTGTCGGCTCGGGTCCTGTCAGCCTTTAGATGCTGCACCGCTGCCGGTTCTGGTTAAAGATTCTGAAAAATGCCGGCCCCCAGGTAGGCGAACAAAAGCATCTTGGCGATTTTGCCTATCCAGGTAAGCACTAAAAATTTCCACAGGGGCATTTTGGCCGCGCCGGCTATAAAACCGGCCATGTCAAACAGCGGGTTAGGGATGAACGCCAGCAGTATGATCGGCCAATTGTTGTATTTCTTGATCCAGCCCTCCAGGCGACGATACCAGTCCAGGTTGGTCAACCAGACCTGACCGCCTACCCCCGCCATATAACCGGAAAGCTCCCCCAAAGCCGCTCCTGAACCTGAGGCAATTGCCACCCAAAATGGGTTGAAGATCGCGCCCATGGCCGAAGTGAAGACCACCCCTGGTAAGGGGATTAAGATAGTAGCGTTTGTCAGGATCGAAAGCAAAAATATTCCTGGATAGCCATAACCTTCCAGATGTTGGATCTTCTCTCGGTTCAGAAGCAGCACAATGGTCAAAACCACCACTGCAACCAGCAGCAGGAGGCGCCAAACCTTTTGTTTTGTAGTGAAGACAGGTTTTTCTTCCAAGAAACTTATCCGTTAATCAGGCTTTTGAGACGGGCAATGACCATTTCGGAAGCGACCGGGTTAAGCCCTCCCTCAGGGATGATCACATCGGCATAACGCTTGGTGGGCTCCACAAATTCGAGAAAACTCGGGCGGACCGTCTCAAGATACTGCTTCACAACTGATTCCATCGTGCGGCCACGTTCTACCAGGTCACGCGTCAATCGCCGAATGAAACAGATGTCCTGATCCGTATCCACGTATAACTTCATGTCAAAAAGTTCCCTCAGTGGGCGTTCCACGAAGGTCAGGATTCCTTCAACCATAATCAGTTGTTTGGGCTCAAGCCTGTGGGTTTCTTCGGCGCGGGTGTGATTGACAAAATCGTAAACCGGCACCTGAACTGAATGACCCGCTTTTAATTGATGGATGTGTTCAATCAACAACTCAGTTTCCAGCGAAGAAGGATGGTCATAGTTGACCTTCAAACGCTCTTGCAAAGGCTTGTGGTCCTGGTTACGATAGTAGGCGTCGTGGGGCAGCAAGGCAATATGCTCTGACCCGATTTGCTCGAGGATTACTTCAGTGAGGGTGGTCTTGCCGGAGCCCGAAGCGCCGGCGATGCCAATGACGAAAAGTGGTTTATCTGCTGCCATGGGGTCATTATAACCGTAACAGCGGTAGGAACCGACAAAACCAGGATCATTTCATGCTTTCCTCACCTTCGGAAATATTAATAGCATTGACAAAAATCTTTGCCGCTTTAAGAGAATATTGCCCCATTTTCTTGGCAGCAAAACCGCGCTTCATGAGCGGGGCAAGATTGGGCTGCGGGTAATTTTGAATCACTCTCAGGTATAATCACAGCAGGAGAGAAAATTACATGACAGCTAAAATCATTGACGGAAAAGCAACCGCAGCACGCATTCGCGCGCAGGTTAAAGAAGCCATAGAAAAACGCCTTCAGGCGGGCAAATCCAAACCCGGCCTGGCGACTGTACTGGTGGGTGAAAACCCCGCCTCACAGGTTTACGTGCGCAGCAAACAAAAAGCCTGTGCCGAAGTCGGTATCAATTCTTTCGGTTTCGATTTGCCCGGCGATGCCAGCCAGGAAGAGGTGGAAACCTTGGTTCGCAAGCTCAACGCCGACCCGGCTGTAAACGGGATCCTGGTGCAGCTGCCCCTGCCCTCACATCTGGATGAAGAAAAAGTGCTCACCTGTATCGACCTCACCAAAGACGTGGATGGTTTTCACCCGGTCAATATTGGGCGTCTAGCTCAAAAAGGGCGTGAACCCGTCTTTGTCCCCTGCACACCCGCCGGCTGTATGGTCTTGCTGGAAGAATCCGGAGCGCCAATCTCCGGCGCTAACGCGGTGGTGCTGGGGCGTTCCAACATTGTGGGTATGCCTGTAGCCCTGCTGCTGGTCAAAGCCGATGCCACCGTCACCATCGTCCATTCCCGCACGAAAGACCTACCTGCGGTCGTTCGTGGGGCCGATATCATCGTCTCCGCCATTGGGCAGCCAGAGTACGTTAAAAAAGACTGGGTCAAACCTGGGGCTTATGTCATCGATGTCGGTATCAACCGCAAAGAAGATGCCAGCGCCAAACGCGGTTATCGTCTGGTGGGTGATGTCGATTTTGACCAGGTCTCTGAAGTTGCTGCCGCCATCACCCCCGTACCCGGCGGGGTCGGACCGATGACTATCGCCATGCTGCTAAAAAACACCCTGCGCGCTGCTGAATTGGCTGACAACGCATAATTAAACCCCTACCTTGGAGGACTCCATGTCGACCTTATTAGTAAAAAACGCTTCCATCATTGTCACTATGGACAAAGACAACCGTGAATTGAAAGACACGGCGATCTTCTGCCGGGATGGCGTCATAGAACAAATCGGTCCCCAAGCCGAACTTCCCCAACAGGCTGACGAGGTGCTCGACCTGCGGGATCATATCATCCTGCCCGGTCTGATCAATACGCATCACCACTTCTACCAGACTCTCACCCGCGCCTTGCCAGGTACCCAAAATGCCAACCTCTTTAACTGGCTCACCACGCTCTATCCAATCTGGGCCCGCATCACCCCTGAAGACATCTACCTCAGTGCCCAGACCGCGCTGGCAGAACTGGCGCTCTCCGGCTGCACCACCTCCTCGGACCATCTCTACCTCTTCCCCAACGGCAGCCGGCTTGATGACGAAATCGAGGGCGCAGCCACAACCGGCATGCGCCTGCATGCCTCCCGCGGTTCGATGAGCCTGGGCCAGTCTCAGGGCGGATTGCCGCCAGATAGTGTGGTCGACAGCGAAGAGTCAATTCTGAAAGACAGCGAACGCCTGATCCAGCGCTACCATGATCCGTCTTTTGGATCAAAACTCCAAATCGTGCTGGCACCTTGTTCGCCTTTCAGTGTCAGCACGCAATTGATGCGCGATTCAGCTGTTTTGGCACGAAAATACAATGTGCATTTGCACACTCATTTGGCTGAAACTGAGGATGAAGACGATTTTTGCATGCAAAAATTCGGTTACAAACCGGTCGCATACATGCAGTCGGTCGATTGGATCGGCAACGACGTTTGGTTCGCCCATTCAATCTGGGTAAATGAAGCCGAAATGGATCTCTATGCCCACCATGGTTGCGGCGTTGCCCATTGCCCTTCTTCCAATATGCGCCTGGCTTCCGGGATCGCGCCGTTGATGAACATGCTCAGCCGCGGCATCAAGCTCGGGCTGGGTGTCGATGGCTCTGCCAGCAACGACAGCTCCCACATGCTCAACGAAGTTCGTCAGGCCATGATGTTAGCACGGGTCAACAGCGGAATTAAAGGGGCTTCCCGCTCCGCGCCCGATGCTCCCCCTCTAATGACCGCCCGGCAGGCGCTCTCCATCGCTACTCGGGGCGGGGCTTCCATTTTGGGCCGGGATGACATTGGCAGCCTCGCAGTGGGCAAATGTGCAGATTTCTTCGCGATCGACCTGAACAAGCTCGATTACGCCGGTGCCCTCCAGGACCCTGTCGCCGCCGTTGTCTTTTGTGCTCCGGTCAAAGCCGACTGGACTGTGGTCGGTGGCAATGTGATCGTTCGCCAAGGACAGTTCACCAAATTTGAAATCCAGGCACACGTCCGCAAGCATAATGCGGCTGCTGAACGCCTGCTACAAATTTAATCCATCCCTCACCACCGGGAAAACAAGGAGAATAATCAATGCAGAAAAAAGGTTTAGCTGTTGTCGCTGTTGGAGGAAACGCGCTGATTCTGGACAAGAACCACCAAACCGTTCCTGACCAATTCAACGCTGCGGTGAAAACAGTAAAACGAATCGCCGATATGATCGCCGACGGCTGGGACGTGGTGATCACGCACGGGAACGGCCCGCAGGTCGGTTTTATTTTGCGCCGCTCCGAGCTGGCCGCTCACGAATTACACCAGGTCCCGTTGGATTATTGCGGCGCCGATACTGAGGGTTCCATCGGCTATATGTTTCAACAGGCCTTGTACAATGAATTTAGAGAACGCGGCATCCAGAAACAGGCTGCGACCGTAATTACCCAAACAATCGTTGATTCCAAAGACCCCGCCTTCCAAAACCCCACCAAACCAATCGGTTCTTTTATGGATGAAGAACTGGCCATGAAAAAGAGGGAAAAAGAGGGCTGGACCGTCGTGGAAGATGCCGGTCGCGGTTGGCGTCGGGTGGTTCCCTCCCCCATCCCACAGACAATCGTGGAAGCCGATGCTATCCGCACCCTGATCGATAACGGCTTCGTCGTGGTGGCAGTCGGCGGTGGGGGCATTCCGGTAATGCAGCGAGAAGACGGCAGCATCGTGGGTCTCGAAGCGGTAATTGATAAAGACTTTGGTTCTGCGATTCTCGCCAGCATGATTGGAGCAGACCTGTTTCTGATCAGCACTGCTGTAGAAAAAGTGGCCATCAACTTTAACAAGCCCAACCAGCAGTGGCTGGATGTAATTACTGTGGCCGAAGCTCAAAAGCTGATCGAAGAGGGTCATTTCGCCAGAGGATCCATGCTTCCCAAGATAGAAGCAATCCTTAAATATATGGCAGGCGGTGGAAAAAAGGCACTGATAACTGACCCCGCGCACATTAAAGACGCGCTGGATGGCAAAACCGGCACCTGGATCGTGCCCTGAAGAAGGTATTCAAGTAGAATGGACCAACAACGGTTTGGGTTCTGCCAGAGTCTGGATGCTGACGGCACAAAATTTTGCCGCTTTAGCCCTCCTTACCTCCAGCAACCTCAGCTTCAGGGTAAGGGAACCAAACCGTATCTGTTGAAGTTGATTTGAGTATGCCGATCGAATATGCCACTTAACTACTTTCAATGTTCCCAATGCGGGTGCAGGTTTGAACCCAGCCAGGTCACCTATACGTGCCAGACCTGTGGTGGCAACCTGGACATGCATTTCAGCTTTGAAAAACAGCCAGCAGAAGTCGATCAAACCGCCATTCTGGAGAGCAAAGAGGCTTCGCTCTGGCGTTACGCTCCCTTGCTTCCGGTTTACGACCCTGGCTTTCAACACACACCTCTTCACCAGGCAGGTTTTACGCCGGTCTATCAGCCAGAAACTCTGCGCGATAAATTGGGGTTAGAGACCTTGTTTGTAAAAGATGAGAGCAGCAATCCCAGTGCCTCTTTCAAAGACCGCGCCAGCGCCATCGTGGTCAGCCGGGCTATCGAAGCCAACATTAACACCATCATCACCGCTTCCACCGGCAATGCCGGAGCGGCTATGGCCTGCATGGCAGCCAGCGTGGGCAAGCGCGCCATCATCCTCGCCCCCCGTTCTGCTCCGCCTGCGAAAATTGCCCAACTGCTCACCTACAACGCGGAGGTAATCCTGATAGAGGGCAGTTACGACCAGGCCTTCGATCTGAGCATAGCGGCGTCGAACGAATTTGGCTGGTATAACCGCAATACAGGTTACAACCCCTACACGGTTGAAGGCAAGAAGACCGCCGGGCTGGAAATTTGGGAACAGGTTTTGCGCAATTTACCCCCTGAAAGCGCCCTGAACATCTTTATTCCTGTGGGCGACGGCAATATCCTTTGCGGCATCGCCAAAGCATTTCTCGATTTGCTCGCCCTGGGTTGGATTAATAAACTGCCGCGACTGATTGGGGTGCAGGCGCAAGGCTCCGCGGCCATCTACAACGCTTTTGTCCACAGCAGCCATCAAATCGAAGCCGTCCAGGCCGACACCATGGCCGACAGCATCAGCGTCGACATGCCGCGTGATGGGCTACGCGCATTAAAGCGCGTGCGCCAGAGCCAGGGGTTTTTCATCACCGTCTCTGACCAGCAGATCCTGGAGGCCATCCCACAACTGGGCAGCGCCGGTTTGTTTGTCGAGCCCGCGGCCGCGAGCGCCTACGCGGGTCTGGTTAAAGCCCTTGATAACAAACTTGTCGACCCGGCCACGCCAACACTCGTGCTTGCTACCGGAAGCGGACTCAAAGATATTCAGGCCGCCATGCGAGCCGTCCATCCCGCCCCAATCATCGAACCCAGGCTTGACAAACTCAAGGAGGTTTTAGGTGTCTGAACCAATTTTTAGCGTGATCGTCCCCATCTTTAACGAACTGGAGAACCTGCCCCTGCTCTACGAGCGAGTCAGAAACGTGATGGACAGCACCGGCGAGACCTGGGAACTGATCCTGGTCGATGACGGCAGCAGCGATGGTTCCACCGATGTGATCCGCCAGCTGGCTGCCCAGGACCCACGGGTCAGGCCGGTGATTTTCGCGCGTAATTTCGGCCATCAGATTGCGGTTACCGCCGGCATGGATTACAGCCGGGGTCAGGCGGTCACGATCATCGATGCAGACCTGCAGGACCCCCCTGAGGTCATCCTCGACCTGATCGCAAAATGGCGCCAAGGCTACCAAATCGTCTACGCGGTGCGCTCGGAACGTGAAGGTGAAAGTTGGTTTAAATTATCCACCGCTTCGCTTTTCTATAAACTGATCTACAAGATCACCGATGTAAAAATTCCTTTGAACACAGGCGACTTCCGCCTGATTGATCGCCAGGCTCTCGCCGTTATCAACGACATGCGCGAGCGGAATCGCTTTTTACGGGGAATGGGCGCCTGGGTTGGTTTTAAACAAACCGGCGTGGAATACAAACGCCATGCCCGTCATGCCGGTCAGACCCATTATCCCCTCAAGAAGATGATGCAGCTGGCGCTAAACGCTGTCACAGGATTCTCTACCTACCCGTTAAAACTGCTTAACTATGGCGGGATTTTCCTGATCGGGCTTAGCGTCCTCCTGTTGATTTTGTATCTGATGCTGGCAGCTTTCAATCGGGTCGACCTCTCCTATGTATTAGCAACCTGGCTCAGCCTGATTTTTCTATCCGGCGTCCTGCTGCTTGGCATGGGCGTCCTGGGTGAATACATTGGGCGCTCCTACGACGAAGCCAAAGGCAGACCGCTCTATATTGTCGCGGAAGGGCCGGAAGAACCTTTTGATCCAACCCGCCTTGACCATAAAATTTAAGCGCATAAGGAACCGATTATGACCAAAATTGATCTGACCATCATGCACGACCGTTTGGAGAGAACCCTCGAACGAGTTCGCGATAAGAAATTTATCATACCCACCCTGGCTCAACAAAAGGATCCCAGCCTGATTCCAGCTGATTTCCAGGAGCGCCTCAAAGATATCGGTCTCTGGGATCTGCACCCCTTGAACCTCTTTCGCATCACCTGGAAAAACGAGCCGGTACCTTTTGGGGGTGGTTTCGGGAAAGTGAATTACCTCGAATTCCCAAAATCACTGACCGGCGTGGATGCCCGCATCGTCGCCTTGGTGGGTAAGTGGTTCCCCACCGGGGTACACAAAGTTGGCGCAGCCTTCGGCTGCCTGGTTCCCCGTTTGGTGACCGGTCAGTTTGACCCCACCACCCAAAAGGCGGTCTGGCCTTCCACCGGGAATTACTGCCGTGGTGGCGCGTATGACTCCTACTTACTGGGTTGTAAATCGATCGCGATTTTGCCCGAGGGCATGAGTAAAGAACGTTTCGATTGGCTCCGCACCGTCGCCGACGAGGTCATCGCCACCCCCGGCACCGAGTCGAACGTTAAAGAGATCTTCGACAAATGCTGGGAGCTGCGCCGCAGTGGGCAGGATGTGGTCATCTTCAACCAGTTCGACGAATTCGGGAACTACCTCTGGCATTACATCCTCACCGGCGACGCGCTGGAAGAGGTCGCTCATGCTGTCATGGGTCCCAATGATCGTATAGCCGGTTTTGCTTCGGCAACTGGCTCCGGTGGAACCATCGCTTCGGGCGACTACCTGAAACAAATCTTCCCCCACGCCAAGATTATCGCCAGCGAAGCCCAGCAATGCCCCACCCTGCTGGAAAACGGTTTTGGTGCCCATCGCATCGAAGGAATTGGTGACAAACACGTCCCCTGGGTCCACAACGTCCGAAACACCGATTTTATTACCGCCATCGACGACAACGCCGTAGTCAACCTGGCCCGTCTTTTCAACGAGGAGGCTGGCAAGGATTACCTGGTTGGAACCGGCATAGACCAAGCACTGGTCAAGGACCTGGACTTGCTTGGATTCTCCAGCATAGCCAACCTCCTTTCAGCCATCAAATTCGCAAAATACAGCGAACTTACCCACAATGACATCGTTTTGACCGTGTTAACAGACTCGATGGAACTGTACAACAGCCGTCTTACGGAGTTGAACGAGGAATTCGGAGGGTACACCCGCGATAACGCCATCGCCGATGATGCCCGCTACCTCAAAGGGCAGGCCATCGATTACATGCAGGAACTCGGTTATTACGACCGCAAACGCATTCACAACCTGAAGTACTACACCTGGGTGGAGCAGCAGGGCCGTACCTACGAAGAAATTATGGATCAATGGTACGATCCCGATTACTGGACCGAAATCCAAAGCCAGGGTCCCGAAATTGACGCACTGATTGAAGAGTTTAACCACAAAGCCGGAGTGAAACTCTAAAGGAGCTTTATTGAATCAATCGGCTAACCTTCCTGATACCAGTCTGGTAATGGTCGCGGTGATTCCATCCATCCGCGACCTCGATATCGCCCGCTTGTTGGGCTGGTATCGCATCCCACTCAAATCTGCCCCAAAGATTATCGCGGTAGACTATATCGCCTTCTACCAGACCTCCGCCTTCCCCAAAGACCAGCAGGCGCAGATCCACTGGCTTGCCCCGATCTGGGGACACGAACTCACCACCAGGGCAGAATTGATGCAAGACCAGTCCAACCACCCGCGTGCTCGTGAAGAGTACTTCAAAATTCAACTCGGTCCTCTTCTGGAGTTAAATAATCCTATCCCTGCCAGAAATTGGAAGCGTGTGACCTTTTTTTACACCACCGGTCAGAGAATCAAAGCCGCTGAAAGCCTCAATGACCTGCCGGTTCACGATGAAGAGAGACCGGTTTTGTGGCAGGCGCTGCGTGAACGGGCACTCAAAAACGAAGAATACCAGGCGAACGAACTCCCGGAAATCCCGCTGGACCCAGCCTTACTGTTGCTTTTGAGCGGATTGACCAAGCCCAATTCATAGAAAGGGTTTAATTATGAAAACCATCATCAAAAACGGCACCATCGTGACGGATAAAGCCAGCTTTAAAAGTGACCTTCTGATCGAAGGCGAAGTGATCAGTCAGCTCGCCGAGACGATCAGCGCTGATGATGCCAGGGTGATTGACGCCACTGGCAAACTGGTCCTGCCGGGCGGCATCGACCCCCACGTTCACCTAAACCTCGAGATGATGGGCACAGTTTCTTCCGATAATTACTACACCGGTGGAAAAGCGGCTGCTTTTGGAGGCACAACCACTGTGATCGATTTCGTCTCGCAGGGTTCCGGCAGTCTCGCAGAAAGCATTGAAACTCACCGCCGTTTTGCGGACGCCACCACCAGTATCGATTACAGCTCGCACATGAATATCAGTCGGTTTAACGACCAGGTAGTTGATCAAATCGCAGGTTTACCCAAACTGGGCATTACCACCATTAAAGTCTTCACCGCTTACAATGGCCGATTGCGAATTTCTGACGGGGAGGTTTTCAAAGCCATGCGGGTTGCCGGTCAAAACGACATTCTCACCATGGTCCACGCAGAAAACGGGGACGTAATCGAAGTGTTGGTAAACGAAGCCCTTGAGGCCGGCCACACGCAACCCATCTGGCACGCTCTCACCCGCCCAGGCTGGGGTGCGGTGGAAGCCAGCCTGCGCGCCTTCAGCCTGGCGGCTCAGGCGGATGCTCCCGTCTATCTGGTGCATATGAACATGGCTGGCGAGGTCGACCAACTTCAGTACGCCCGCTCACACGGCATCTATGCCATGGGCGAGACCTGCCCGCAATACCTCTTTTTTACAGCAGAGACCTTATTAAAGCAAGATGGTGCCAAATTCATTTGTTCTCCCCCTCTGCGCTCCGAGGATGACAATGCCGGGCTCTGGCAGGGACTGGAGGACGACACTATCCAGGTCTTGGCTACAGACCATTGTCCTTTCTTCTACAACGGTCAGACAGCGATCAATTATGAAGGTCAGGAGGTTGCCATACCCGGGAAAGAATTGGGCAAAGATGATTTCACCAAAATCCCTAACGGTCTGCCGGGGTTGGGCGATCGCCTGCCTGTTTTTTGGACACGCGCGGTCGCGTCTGGCCGCATCACCCCCGAGCGTTTTGTTGCGCTCACTTCTACCAATCCAGCCAGGATTTTTGGGCTCTACCCCCAAAAGGGCTGCTTACAGCCCGGCTCGGATGCCGATATTGCCATTTGGGATCCGGATTTTAATGTGAAGTACGGCCTGGCGGTTGCCCAACAGCGCACAGACTATAATCTCTATGAAGGCTGGGATTTGAAAGGAATGCCTCTAACCGTCCTTCAGCGCGGAAACATCCTGGTAGACCACGGCCAATGGTTCGGCCGACCGGGACAGGGAAAATTCCTGCGCCGCCTAAGCGGAGAAGTGCTCTAAGCAGGTCACAAGACCATGATTTTATTTGCCATTCTGGGTGTGTTGTTGTTGGGAGCCGTGATCATCAAAATCACAAATTCCTACCGACCAAACACCGCCCGCTCCTGGGCCATCGCCATGACCAGTGCTGGACTGGCATGGATCGCGTCTTTTGTGCTGAGGCTTTATCTGCCGTCAGAAGTAAATTTGCTCATCTGGTTTCCGGGCACGCTCTTTGAAGAAAGCCTCGGTTTCGATCTAAATTACGTCAACTGGCCCTACATGGTTGCAGTCCTGACCATGTGCGTGGCTTCGATTTTGACCGACACCACCCGGGCAGATCCCAGCGTTACCCCCCACTCCTGGGCTCAAACAATCGCAATTACGGTCCTGAGCCTCGCTTCGATCCTGTCTGCCAACTCGCTGACTATGGCGCTTTTCTGGATGTTGATCGACCTGTTTGAATTGTTCTCGCTCCTGCGGCTGTCAAGAGCGACTGAATTATCCGCCAATATTTTGACTCTATTTGGCGTCCGGCTTCTCAGCACCTTCATGCTCATTAACGCCACTTCGATTGCCTGGCAGGCGGGACCCTTCTATGGCTTCGGCTTGATGCAGCCGAACGCCAGCCTGTTCTTTTTAGTCGCGGCAGGTCTGCGGCTGGGAGTCTTCATCTTAAATTTGCCATTTTTAGACTCTCCGGAATTGCGGCGGGGCGTAGGCACCCTTTCCCGTCTGACGCCAGCCGCCTCAGCTCTGGTGCTCATCGCCTACCTGCCGGCAGAATTTGTGATCTTCAACCAAAATCTGGTGGGCGTATTGCAGGTCCTGACGCTGATCGCGGCTTTTTATTCTTCCGCTATGTGGCTCACTCGCCCAACCAATTACGAGGCTCGACCCTTCTGGGTGGTTACCCTCTCAGCATTAGCCATTCAGAGCGCCCTCAATGGTCAGGCTGAAGCCGGTCGGGTTTGGGGGCTGGGGCTTCTGCTTTCCGGAACGTTACTCTTCCTCTACGACCCACCCATCCGCCGGATTCGTTTTTTGCCCCTGATGGGACTGCTGGGTTTTATCGGTTTGCCTTATACCTTGGCCGCTTCAGGTTGGGATGGGCTTTTGTCAGAATCTTTCTCTTTCGCCTCAGCGGTGATGATCATCACCCACGCATTTCTGGTTCTGGGTTATATCCGCTACATTTTCAAGGCCGACAGCACAGTCACAGGACTCGAAAAATACGCCCGGATCACTTTCCCTCTCGGCCTGGTCACGCTTATTCAGACCATCCTAGTGCTCGGGCTGGTCGGCTGGCCAGACGTACTCACCCTTGGCCGCCTCTGGGGCAGCCTTTCGAGCCTTGCGCTGGTGATAATCGGATTATTAATCGCCTGGAGGTTTAATGACCTCATGAATCGGGAGGCAATCAACCAAAAAATTCCTTTCTACCGCCTTGCGGCCACTGTGCTGACTTTCTTGCGCAAGGTGTTGAGCCTCTCTTGGCTAACCAGCCTGTCTCGGCGGGTCTATATATCTTTGGAGGGACTGGGTGGGTTCCTGAACCAAATCCTTGAGGGAGACGGTGGTATTTTGTGGTCGCTGGTGTTTATTCTGATGTTTGCCATCATCTTCTTATCGCTGGCGAGGCAGTAATGACAGAAGTTTTCCAATCACTGCCAATTTACATCGCCCTTATGGCTGGCTTACTTAATCTTGTGCGCCGTCAGTGGTCGTTAAACCTGATCGCTCTGGTCGTGCAGTTCATCTGCCTTTTCCCCATCCTTTGGGCAGCTCTGCCCCTCCAGCTGGCGCTCATCCAGCCTTTCACAGGTCTGATGGTTACCCTGATTCTCTACCTGACTCTTCTCAATGTGGGTGAAGTCGAACCGATCAACCTGAAACCTCGCCCGACCAGCGGCGAAGTTTTCCGCGCACTCGCTGGCATCTTCCTGATAGCAACCCTGGGCACTTTTGTACCTCAAATTAAAACGGCAATATTTCCATCCATTCCTTTGAACCATCTCTTTCTCAGTCTTGGGTTGGTATTAATTGGCATCCTGCAGCTGGGTACTATCCGGGAGCCGCTTTACCTGGCGATCGGCATGCTTACTTTTCTGTCGGGTTTTGAACTGCTATACATCGCGCTCGAATTTTCTTTCCTGCTGGCTGCACTCTTTGTGGCAGTCAATCTGCTGCTGGCGATCGTGGGCTCTTTCTTCATCATCAAAAACGTGGAAAGTGAGATTGAGTGAGCAACACGGTAATAATCTGGGTGGTTTTGCCGCTTGCGCTGGGTTTGGCCTTAATTCTGCTCCAAAAGGTGCCCAGACTGTCAGCGGTCCTTGCCAGCCTCATCCCTCTGGTCCTTGCGATATTAGCGCTGATTTTCTCAAACGGTCTCACCCTTGAACTCCTCGGCCGCCGTTTTATCCTGGCAGAGAGCCTGACCGTTTTCGGCAGAACGATTGAGATCACAGCAGACCAGCTCAGAATCATAGCCCTGCTCTATACGCTCTGTTTTTTCTGGAACCTCCTCGGAAGACTTTTCAAAGTGAGCCAGTGGTTCGATAGTCTGTCTCTGGTCATCACCAGCCTGTGGGTCTCGGTGCACTTTATCAATCCCTTCTTGTACGCCGCTGTGATAATTGAGCTGATCGCCTTGATCAGCGTGCCGCTGCTTTCACCCCGCGGCACACCTGCGAAAGCTGGTGTCATACGTTTTTTGAGTATGCAAACCATCGCCATGCCGCTCATCCTCCTGAGCGGTTGGATGGTCGCCGGCATTGAAACCTCACCGTCCGCTCAGGACCTGATCCTTCGAGGTGCTCTGCTGGTGCTGACCGGATTCATCCTTTGGGCTGGCGTTTTCCCCCTCCACAGCTGGTTGCCCATGCTGACAGAAGAAAGCCATCCCTGGACAATCAGCTTCCTGCTAACAATCATGCAGATCAGCATTGCCCTCTTTTTCTTGAAATTTCTGAACCAATACGCCTGGTTGCGAAATATTAAAGATCTCGATCAGGTCATCAAGTGGGTCGGAGCGCTGTGCGTGCTCTCTGCTGGCGTGATCGCCATCTTTCAGCAAAATCTGAGCCGAGTCTTGGGCTATCTCTACCTGGCTGAATCCGGCTACATGATTCTCTCGATTGCCTCTCTACAGCAGGGGGGGCTTGAACTCTTTACCCTGTCCCTTTTGCCGCGAGCTTTCGCGTTTTGGTCGTTGGGTTTGGCTCTTTCGACCTTACGTCAAGGGATGGATGCAGACCAGTTCGATTTTTCTGCTCTCAGCGGTCTCGTCTGGCGTTATCCCCGAATCAGCGTCCTGCTGCTTGCCAGCATGCTCAATATCATCGGGCTGCCCCTTTTCGCCCTCTTCCCATTAAAGCGGATTATTTGGGGCATGCTCGCTGGTGAGGGACTCTTGTTGCAGCTGTTTGGCAGTCTGGGTCTACTCGGAATGATCATATTATTCTTACGATTGCTGGGGGTCATAATCAGCCCGTCCGAGAGCGCGATGCAGGCTGAACAAGAAAACCCCATTCTGATCGTGCCGGTCTTGTTGACCATGCTGACTATGGTTTTAGCCTGCATTTTTCCTCAGATCTTCTCCGCACCGGTGCGGGAACTGCTGGTGTTCTTCCAAAATCTTTTGCCCTGAACGACTGCCTTAACAGATAAACTGGGTATAATCACCGTAATTACAAACCGAAAGACAGGAATCTAATGGACGAATATTCCGGTATAGAACAACTTGAAAAACGCGTGGAATGGCTTGATAACGAGCGTCGCAACGATAAAACCAACCTCGCCTCGCTGCAAAACCGACTGACCATGCTGGAGAGCGAAAATCGGAATCTGCGTAAGCAGATAAAAGAACTTGAATTACTGATCAACCGCAATACCAACCAGATCAACAGTATGGATAAGTACGATAACCGTATCGAGCGGTTAAATATCGACCTGACCAAACAAATCAGGGACGTCAACGAGCGCGCTGAAAACAATCTCAACGAGGCCCAAAAGCGAACCAAGATTGAGATCGATTCAGCCAAAAAATCGTTGGCAGAAGTGTATCCGATCATCGATGTGGTCGACTCGGTTCGGGCTGACATCAACTCCCTCAGGGGTGAAGACTCCCGTCTGGCACGTCTGAACGAAGAACTCAAGGTGAAAATCCAGGAGGTCGGTCGTTTCGATGAAGACTACCGCCGTTCACTTCACCTGCTCGAAGAAGGTCGCCGCCAGGAAGCCAAGCGCGTCACTGATCTACAGGGCGAGATCGCTCTAACGCAAAAACGTTTGGAAGAAACCCGCAGCCGCTTCGACAGCTTCAGTGACAGCTTCCGCACTTTTGATAGCCGCGTTGCCCAGCTGCAAAACAATGAGAAAGACCGACGTGAAAACCAATCCCAATTTATCGAACGCGTTAACAGCCTGCTGGTAGAGAAAGACAAGGTTCTCTCCGGATGGGAGAAGCGATTCGCCGAGATCGACCAGTTTAACGCCAACCTGGGCACACAAATTGAGACACTCGAGAAAATTCGCCTATCTGTCAGCAAGGCCATTGATGCTGCCGAGGATGCCGCTCAGCGCTTTGAACGCCGTATCAATGAGATCACCGAACTCCAGCGTCTCAACGATGACCGCTACCGCCAGGAATGGACGAATTTTAAGTCCGACGATGTCAAACGCTGGAGCAATTACATGCTGGCGCAGGAAGAACAGAACCGCGAAGATACACAGAAATTTGCGGCCCTGACCACACAACTTCAGGAGCTGGATGACCTGACAACCTCAATGAGAGACGACCTGGACAATCTGAGCCGTGAAACTGTTCGGCATATCCAGACGGTTTTAATCGCCTTCCAGGACTCCATCCAGAGCCTCGCTCCTCTGGTGGATAAGAAGGCCTGACAGCCAATGTACATTCTCGGTACGGCCGGTCATGTCGATCACGGAAAATCGACCTTGATCGCCGCCTTGACCGGCACACACCCCGACCGTCTTAAAGAAGAAAAAACCCGGGAGATGACCATCGAACTGGGGTTCGCCTCGATGATCCTCCCCGGTGGTCAGGAAGTTGGCATCATTGACGTCCCCGGCCACAGAGACTTCATCGGCAATATGCTCGCGGGTATCGGCGGCATCGACGCCGTCTTGCTGGTGGTGGCGGCGGACGAGGGTGTCTCAGCCCAAACTCGCGAACATCTGGCAATCGTCGACCTGCTGGATATCCGCCGTGGCGTGATCGTTTTGACCAAAACAGATCTGATTCAGGAGCCTGAATGGCTGGAGTTAGTCAAGATGGATATCCACGAGCTCGTTCAGCCTACCTCTCTGGCGCAGGCACCTGTTATCGCAGTTTCCGCCAAAACCGGTCAGGGCATACCGCAGCTCCTCGATCAAATCCAGCAGACCCTGCAGGGCATCCCTCAACGCAAAAACCTGGGCAAACCCCGCCTGCCAGTAGATCGGGTGTTCACGCTGACCGGCTTTGGCACCGTGGTGACCGGTACGCTGCTGGATGGTAGTTTAAAAGTTGGTGATGAAATCGTCTGCCTTCCCGGCAATAAGACCGGTCGAATCCGAGGGCTGCAAAACCACCATCACAAGTTACAAAAAGTCGAGCCCGGATACCGAACCGCGGCGAATATTGTCGGCTTGAACTATCGGGACATCGAGCGGGGCAACGTGATCACCCACCCAGGGGACTACAAGCCTACCACTCTGCTCGATGCCCATTTTCGTCTGCTTAAAGACAGCCTCTTTTCAGTGAAACACAACCTGGAGGTAAAACTCTTTGTCGGGGCCAGCGAAACTACCGCTCAATTACGCCTTCTGGGCAGCCGGATACTCTCACCCGGGCAAGATGCTTTCGTCCAATTACGCACAACCCACCCTGTGGTTGTCTCCAAAGGTGACCGCTTCATCCTGCGGCTGCCTTCCCCCTCTGAAACCCTGGGCGGTGGAGTGATCCTCGACCCTGCCCCCAGCCAGGTTTACAAACGTTTCCACCAGGATAACCTCGAACGCCTTGACACAATGTTTTCCGGAACCGAAAGTGAATTGATTGGTCAGATCCTTGCAAATCAGAAGGTACTCAACCTGACCATCCTGGCTCAAAAGTCGGCTCTCCCCGTCGAGGAAGTCAGGCGAATCCTGATGGCGATGCTTGAAAGCGGTGATGTCCTCAGCCTCGGAAAGCAAAAAGACCCGGGCAAGGCCACGCTGATCCATGCCGCCTATTGGGAAACCCTGCGTCACAAGGCCGTTGAAAGCTTGAGCTCCTTTCACGACTTATATCCATACAAGGCCGGCATGGCTCGCGAGGACTTCCGGGCGGCCCTGGGTCTCTCACAAATTTTATTTGATCAGGTCACCGATAAAATGGCCGACGAAGCCCTGATAGTTCAAAAAGGCAGTCTGGTCTGGTCACCGGGACATAGAGTCGTGTTAAGCCCGCAGCACGAAACCAGAGCGGCGCCCATTCTGGCAGAATTTCAGGCAAACCCCTTCAGCCCACCCGACCTCAACCAACTGCTCGCGCAGGTCGGTCCCGAGCTGCTGGAGGGCTTGCTCTCGTCAGAGAGACTGGTGTCTGTCTCTGACCAGGTGCTCTTCACGCCTGAAGCCATCAAACAGATGCAGGACTGGGTCAAAGCAACCATCCACGCCACCGGAGAGCTCAGCCTGGCACAATTCCGTGATCACTTTAAAACCAGCCGAAAGTACGCCGCAGCTGCCCTGGAATATTTTGATTCGATCGGTTTTACCTTTCGGCTGTGTGACGTTCGCGGGTTAAGATAGTACAATAACACTAATACCATTCTAAAAAAGGAGAAATAGTTATGGCATGGAAAGTACTCATCACAGACGGCTTGGAAAGCAATGGAAAAGCCCTCATCAACCAGGTTGGCGAAGCTGTTGACAGAAAAGGTATCGATGCAGCTCAGTTGCTGCAAGAAGTGGGTGAATACCATGGCATGATCGTTCGCGGTCGCACCAAGGTCACCCGTGAGGTATTTGAAGCAGCCAGGAATCTCAAAGTAGTTGGTCGCGCCGGGGTCGGTGTCGATAATATTGACCTTGAAGCAGCCAAAGAGCACGGTGTAACGGTGGTGAATTGCCCCGTCGCGACATCTGAAGCTGTCGCCGAACTCACTATGGCAATGATTTTTGCCCTCACCCGTGAATTGCCTCGTGCTGATTC
>CAZHXQ010000019.1:0-27057 GCA_964536465.1 uncultured Anaerolineaceae bacterium | reverse complement strand
GCTCTCGGCTGGTCTCGGTCCCGGCAAAACCGCCATAAAGAGCCACGCCGCTTTTGAGAGCGAAGGTAGCTTCCCGGGTCGTACCAGGGAGGTAGAGACCCTCTTTGACCCAGATTTCATTACTGCTGACAGCATTAGCGAGGGCAGTTTGCAGGGTGCAGGCATTAGCCCACGAGGAACAGTCGCCACCGCCCTGCGCGGCAGGCGCGGCATACAGCACACCTGTTTGGGCATGCCCGATACGGGCTGCTGTCAGATTGACTGCGGCTACCAGGATTATCCCGACCAGCAGAATACTAACGCGTGTTGCGAGACGACGAAACGGATGGGTCATTTTATTCTCCTGTAAGATTATGTACGGGTCCGCAGGCATAGAAAGCCTATGATAACTTACTCGTATTGAGGGTACATTTAAATATTACGATATTTTTAACTCAATTTCAAGTTAATTAGATTACCAATTTCTCAATACTTAATTTTCTGCAAAACAGCCTGAAAAGTTAGCCCATCGACGTGGTTATGTTCAACAAAAGATTGTTTTTTTCAACCTTATTAGCGATAGAACCAACAAATCCCTTACAGCGCAGTTTGCAGGTCGGAAATACAACCACCGTGACCGCGTAATGAGGCTTCTTTTCCCCTCACTGCGACATTTATTATCTTAAGTAGGCGGAGTTTGCAACTGCCTTATTGGCTGTGGCTTACAATGAGTTTTTTATTGGTAAAATTGGAAAACAACCACCAATCAGGAGAATGCATGAGCAAGTCCAGTCGAAAATCAGAATTTCAGGCAAAGTATCCTTACCCCCGTTACCGAAGACGCAGGGGGTTTCTGAGAGGTGGTATCGCGGCTCTTGCCTGGTTGTTATTGAATTACAAAGTTGAAGGCCGTGAAAATCTGCCAAAGGAAGGCCCGCTGCTGATCGTGGGCAACCATTTCCACTTTTTGGATTCCATCGGTCCAATTCAAGCGACTAAATATTCCCTCGAATTCATCAATGATACCGAAATGCCTATGGCACCAGGGATTGTCAAGTTTCTGCCTGGTCTGTGGGGTTCTCTTAAAATCAGACAGGGACAACCCAATCTCGAAGCGATACGTGCCGCTGAAGCCATCCTGCAGCAGCGCGGCGTCCTGATGGTGTTCCCGGAAGGTCACGTGCACGAGCCGCCCCTTGGTGAACCCCTGCCCGGTGCGGCTTTTTTGGCGTTGCGCCTCGGTGTTCCCATCCTCCCGATTGGCACCTACAGCGAAGACGGCTGGGATATATTTGGCACTCTTAAAAAAGGCCGCCGCGCCCGGGTCGTTTCACGCATTGGCAAGCCCTTCGGACCGCTAACGAGCCAGGAAGGCAGCGCCGTGCCGCGCCGGGAGGATGTCAGTCAGGCTGGTCAGGAGATCATGAACCAGATCGCCCGGGTGCTGCCGGCATCCGCTCGCGGGCCCTATCTGCAGGATGCAACAGCGCTTCTGTGAAAGGCTGTTAACGATTAACCAACAGATTCAGGCTAAAATAAGAATAAATATATTTTAGTTGGGAAATATGGAATACAAAGATTATTACAGCACACTAGGGGTCAGCAAAACCGCAACCGACGCGGAACTCAAGAGCGCTTACCGCAAGCTCGCCCGGCAGTACCATCCGGATGTGAATAAAGAAGCGGGCGCCGAAGATAAATTCAAGGAAGTGAACGAAGCCTACCAGGTGCTGTCTGATGCTGAAAAGCGCAAAAAATACGATCAGTTTGGCTCTGAATGGCAGCGCTACCAGAGCTCCGGAGGTCAACCTGGAGGGTTCGATTGGGGACCCTGGCAGCAGTCAGATGGCGGTCGCACCAGCTACCGCACGGTCTCGCCTGAAGAATTCAGCGAGATGTTCGGCGGAATGGGCGGTTCGGGCGGCATGGGTGGTTTTTCCGATTTCTTTGAAACCTTGTTCGGGCAGGGTGGTTTCAGTTCTGGCTTCAGCCAGCGCAGCCAGCAGCCTCAGGCCCGGATGAGGGACATGGAATACGAGATCGATATCAGCCTGCGTGAAGCCTACTCAGGCACCAACCGAACTCTGCAGTTTGAAGGTGGTCGCAAAATCGATGCCCACATTCCAGCCGGTGTCAAGACAGGCTCCAAGGTGAGGCTCAGCGGTCAGGCCGGAGGAGCAGACCTTTATCTTAAGGTCAAAGTGCTGCCAGATCCGGTCTTTACCCGAAAAGGTGACAACCTCTATATGGACGTACCGGTCGACATTTTTACGGCGGTTCTTGGCGGCGAGGTTGGCATAAACACCATGACCAACGCGATCCGTCTGACTATCCCTGAAGGCAGTGACAGCGGCAAGACCTTTCGACTCAAAGGCAAAGGAATGCCAAAACTGAAAGACCCTTCGAAATTCGGCGATCTTTACGTGACCATCCAGGTGACTGTGCCAAAACACCTCACTTCAGCCGAAAAAGACAAGTTTCTCGAGATTCGCAATATGCGCCGTGCGTGATGACATCATTGATTTGGAATTGAGAGATTAATAACAACACCCCGTCGGGTTCGACGGGGTGTTTTGTTTCACTAACCTTCACACTTTAAGGGGCTACAAACCGACCCATAAAGACAATAGTGTTGCTGGTGGTCTCGTAAATCACATAGATAAAGGGATGGTCGAGGGTTATCTCCCAACTGTCGGCTGGCATGGAAGTCGTGCCGACCGATACCACCGTTGCTGCGGCAGCCTCAGTGCCCTCTTCGTTGACGTCGATATAGGCCTTGTGCAGCACGTCTGTGATATACAGATCGATCTCATCAGACATGCCAGTCAGATCAGCCAGCTGGCTGTCAAAAGCCTGAATCATGCCCAGCGCTTTAAGCTGCTCACCCAGGTCGAAACTGCTTTCAATTTCGAATTTTGGCATGCGCAGGTCGACCTGCCCGAAGATACCCTCAAATTCCTTCAGGATGTCTTCAATTTTATCTTCATCCAGGGTTTCTTCAAAAATACTGAAATCGCCAGTGGGCATAATGGCCGCCATGGCGTAGTTGCCGCCCTGGTAGGGCAGCTTGACAGCCTGGTAATCATCAAAAACCAGCGCCGCACCAGTGTAACTGTTGCTCATCATCTCAACTGTCTGTTCCGTGCCATCGAGCGCATAGAAAGTTTCATCGGCTGTGTTGGCAGGGTCAAATCTGTGCTGCCAGGCTCCTTTGAAGTAGACCGCGTTAGCAATCACCAGGCGGGTCAATTCGTCAAGCACACCTTCGGGGATCAAGTCTTTGATTTTGTCATTGGTTTGGGCGGCAATCCAAAGGTTGATGGCCTGGCGAGCCTCTTCGCTGTTAGAAAAGTCGACCAATTTTAAGCCAGCATTGTAATTGGCTGAAAGTGCATCCAAAAAATCTTGTTCAAATTCGATATCCCGCTGAACCCAGAGCGCGTTAGCCACATTGAATTCCAGGGGCTGAGCGTCCTCGTCCAGATTCTCCGGAGGGGTGGTTAAAAGTACGTTGAGCGCGTTCATCAGGTTATGAACATCTTTATCCTCATCTGTGTCAATATCCAAAACCTCAGCAATTTCAGCCCTGGTCTCAGCATTCGCGCCGGCATAGACCATCAGGAAAGCCTGGTAAATGCTGTAGGGAGAGTAGATCAGGTTTCCGTCTTGTTGGGCTAACTTACGATAAAGATCCAGCGCAAACTCGTTGATATTCTCAGCGTGATCTTCCAGGTCGTCCGGGCTGGCTGTGGGGTCACTGATATATTCCGACCCACCCATAACCTCACCAGTGCTGGGTTGCGTGGGAATTTCGTCAGTCGGATAAGCCTGGTCAGGCTCATCAGTTTCACCGACAGGGTAAGGCTCACTTGTCTCGTCAGGTGAGGTGGGTGGTTGGGTGCCTTCGGTTTCGTTAATTGGAAGACTGCAGGCACTCAAAAGCATAGTCAGGATGAGTATGCTGGCAATCCATAGTTGCTTTGTTTTCATTGTTTACTCCTTATTATATTAGTTGTCTTTTTATGGTTGCATGAACTGGCCGATAAACACAATCGCGCCAGTGCTTGTATCCCGTATCAAAAACAGGAAGGGTTTATCAAAAGTAATGGTGAGCGGGTCAGGTGAGATCATCGCCTTTTCCTCCGCCACCGCGATAGTCACAGCTGCGGCTTCGGTGCCGGCTTCATTGACATCGATAAAGGCTTTCTGCACAAGTGTTGAAATTAGCAGGCTCTTGTCCCCGGTCATGCCCGACAAATCGGCATTCATCCCAAAAACGTCAACCAAACCGAGGTTCATCATCGGGTCGATCATATCCATATTGGCGGTCTCGATCTTGAACTTTGGCAGGCTCAGGTTCACCTTGTTCTTGTCCAGTTGGTCAAGATAATCTTCGAGCAAGTCTGAAGTGAGTGACCGAGAGAAAGCCTGCCAGCTGCCTTCCAGCGGAGCAATCAAGTCCATCACGACCGGGCTGTCATAGTACTGTAACTCGACTACCTGGATCTGGTCGTTCTTTAGCGCCCTCAAATTTTCCGTGGTCATCATCATTTCCACTTCCACATTCTCACCGTTCAAGAGCGTGAAATCCGCTTTCTGGGTTCTGTCTTGCCTGAAGGGGAGCAGCCAGGCACCTTTGAAGTAGAC
Source organism: uncultured Anaerolineaceae bacterium (assembly GCA_964536465.1). Taxonomy (GTDB): domain Bacteria; phylum Chloroflexota; class Anaerolineae; order Anaerolineales; family Anaerolineaceae; genus Mesolinea. The sequence goes on along the minus strand of CAZHXQ010000019.1, from coordinate 22,431 downwards.
CGCGTTGGTCAAAGCAAGGCGGGTGTTGACATTGAACATGTTGGGGGTGGCGATTTCTTTTATCTTATCATTTGTATTTTCCTGCGCCCACCGGTTGATCAGGTCCGCAGCTTGCTGCGATTGGGAGAAATCGAGCGTGTGCATCCCGTCAGCGTAAAATTCTGAAAGCAGATCGAGGTAAGCCTGCTCGACATGAGCATCCCGTTGAGCCCAAAGCGCGTTTGCGATTTCGAGTGTGAATGCCCGGTCATCCTCAGCGGTATTATTCTTTTGCGATGATAACGCGATATTCAGGGCGTTGCTCACCCGGTGAATTTCATCCGTGGTCAGGGGATAATGCAGCGCTTGTTCAAACTGTTCAGCGGTATCCCCCCTGGCGCCGGCGTATACCATGGTCAGCGCTTGAAAGAGACTGTAGGGCGAATAAAGCAAATTTCCCTGATCTTCGTTAAGTTGTTGGTAAAGATCGAAGGCGAATCGATTGTTGGCCTCCGCCAGGCTCGTGATTTCTTCAGGTGTATAGTCAGGATCGGAGGCATAAGCAACTTTACCGGTTTGCATGGTGGTTTCCTTTGTCATGGCTGTCGTGTCGTGGTCTGGCTGAGGTGTTGTCTGGACGCACGCGCTGATCAAAAACAGCACAGCCAGGCAAGTTAAAAGCAATCGTTTCATAAAATCTCCATTTCTTCTCAACCTCTATGACGAATTTTAATGCAGCGGGGTTCCCTTTTCAACTTAACGCAAAAGCCTGCCGGGCGACCAGCAGGCTTTCAGCGGAAGTATATCGCTGATAGAGGGTCAGCGAAATAACCAGGTTAAAAAATCGCTCGCAGCCTGTAAAAGGCCAGGGAAAAATATTCCCAAAGTGCCTGAGACGACTGTTCCATAGCGGCGCTGGTGGGCATCAAGTTGGTGATGACATGCTGCCATTTCCAATCAGTCATGTGTTGCCAGCCTGATTGAGTGACCTGATAATCGGTGGGGGCGGGAGTGATGGTCAAACCTGCTCCAGACAGCAGCAGCATGGTGCGGTCCATTTTCAGCGCAGATGTCACCAAAATGACAGATTTGATCTCCCGCTCTCGGATGATTTCGAGTGAACGTGAGACATCCTGGCGCAGATTTGCAGCTTGGTCCTGGAGAATGATTGCTTCCTCAGGCACACCCAGTTCCAGCAGGAGGGTTTTTGTGCTGCCCGCGCGAGAGGCATTGCCACTCACGATGATTACAGGAGCAAGTTCTTGTTGATAGTACATGGCGCTGTAAAGCGCGCGGTCGGCTTCCTCTTCCACTTCCACCCGCTGCCGCGGGGTCTGCGCCAAAAGGGTGCCGTCTGCCATCAGCAAGATCGCATCCGCCGGCTCCATTGTCTGGCGGGGCATATAGCGCCATTCCACTGAACGGGTCAGAAAGGCTGCGAAAAATGTGTTACCCAGGACCGCAATGATCATCAGCGCGATAACAATAAGCCAGATGGCAGTCTTGGGTTTCTTCATGATCAAAAAGAGGCTGAGAAAAAGAACCACGCTTACCAATGCGAGCGGGTTAACAAATTGCAGGAAGATACCTTGAATTATGCTTAACATGTTCTTCTCCTTTAGACTACACTGCCTATATAGTTGCAAGAATCGAGCCGGCAGAAGAATCTCAGGGCGGTCTCACTGCACAGGTTTATGAAACTGCAATGGAAGGCCTGGTAAAAAAAACCTGCGCGGGTCCGCAGGCTAAAAAGTCAGGTTCAAAGCTGGTGCGATCCTAATTTTGGGTGTCGGCCCGATCAAGTCCTTCTGAGGAGATAACGAGCTTGGTTACCTTATCGGTCCGCCCCCACCGCTCCAGGTACTCAGACCGGATATAAGATGTCATAGACCTCAGGTGCGAACTTCTCAACGGCTTCTGAGGTAATGGCATTGCTGCGGCAGATCTCCGCGTACAGCTCGGCACTCCTGCGTTTGGTGCGGATTTGGGTCTGCGGGTCCAGCCCCCATAAGCCAAAACGCTGGCTCCAGCCGCGTTCCCACTCAAAGTTATCCAGCAGACTCCAATGGAAATAGCCTTTCACCGGCATGTTGTGGTTGACCATATGCCACATCGCCATGATATGCTCAAGCAAATAGCGCCTGCGGAAGTCGTCTTTGCTGTCATCACAGCCATTTTCGGTTATATAAATCGGGAGGTCAAACTTGTTTGCCCAACGAATTGCCTCTTCAAAACCCTGTGGGTCGTTGGCGATGAAACCGGTCTCTGACAAAAGCGCGTCTTCGGGAAAGTATCGCTTGCTGAACAAACTGCCGCTCTTGCCCAGGTCGAAGCTGATCATTTCACGGGTGTAATAATTGAGTCCAAAAAAATCCTGGCTGTCTTTAGCCTGAGGCACGTCCGCTTTGAGCAGTACCGCATCAAACTTGCCCGTTTTCAGAGCCTGAGCAAAAGCATTGTTAAAAGCCTGGTGGTGAAATTTGTTGACATAGCGGGTCAGCGGACCCCTGTTTGCAGGTTCGAAGCCTCGCCAGTGATGGGCCACACCCACCTGGGCCTGCGCCTGTAGTTCGTGGATAACCTGGTAAGCCAAGGCATGGGCTTTGACCATGTTGAGCAGCACCTTTAATGCGCTTTTCTGATCGTTTTTACCGGGAGGGAAACTACCCTCCAGGTACGCGCCAGTCATATAGACGTTGGGTTCGTTGATCGTTACCCAGAGGTTGCAATGCGCTTTCAGTGCCTCAACGGTCCTGCGGACATAGACGGCAAACAGCTCGCAGACAGCCTCATTTTCCCATCCGCCCATGTCTGCCAGCCATTTTGGGTTGGTGAAATGATGCAGGGTGACCATGGCGGTCATGTTGCGTTCGCGCAAACCCAGCAGCATCTCACGATAACCATCCAAAGCGGCTTCGTCCCAGCGGTCAGGTTCGGGCTGAATACGTGACCATTCCACCGAAAAGCGATGGGCGTTTTGCCAACCATCTTGAGCGCGGTCAAAATCTTCGCGCCAACGGCCAGACCACCAATCACAGGCTTTTCCGCTGAGATCCCCGTTTTGGATACGCCCTTCTTGCTGCTCCCAGGTCCACCAGTCGTTATTGAAATTAGTGCCCTCCACCTGGTGGGAGGCGGTGGCAGTGCCCCATAAAAAGTTGTTGGGAAAATTGAATGTTGCTCTGGGCATGGCTTCTCCTGGGTTAAACAAAAGTTAATTGAATTGTATCAAAACAGCACAAAACCAACACTGTCGGGTGGCTCTTCCTGGTTTTGTCCTGAAGCTGAGATACCGTATACTTGAGACCATTCAAAACGGCTGCTAAAGAAATCATTGCCTGTCAATGTCTGTTTTGAGAGATTTTGCAAGTCAAAGAGAGGGATTTGCGTCTATGCTTGCCTCTACCTGAAGTACTTTTTGCCTGTCTTCAGGAAATCTAAGCGAGGTAGTGATCATGAATGAAGAATTTGTTACAGAAAATAAACCTGAAGTAAAAGCTGCAGGAGAACAGAGCGGTTTCCTGCCAAAAGAAGCGCTGAAAAGACCGGTGCTTTCTCTATTGAGCTTGTTTGTGGCTGGAGCAGTCATGATGCTGCTTTGGTGGCAGGTCGGCGGGCTGGGGATGCGTTGGCCGCTCTCCGTCCTGGTTGTCTGTGGGCTCTATCTGTTCAACACTCATCTCCAGGAACGCAAAGTCCCGCTGGCATCCTGGCTTCTCCTTGGTCTGACGCTGCTTACCAGTTTAATACCGGTAGTGCGCAGTGAGGGTAACACCGTGATGCTATCCATGCTCATGACGCTGTTTTTCCTGGCGCTGCTGACTGCAAGTTTCTTCGGTGGGAGCTGGTGGCAATATCGTTTTCGTGAGTATTTGAGAGCCGCGCTTCTGGCGATGGCGGGTTTCTTCGTTGGTTTTCCCATAATTGCTTCACAAGCGAGCAGTTCCCCCAAGACGGATACCGCGCGAAAAGATGCTGGAAAGCGGCTTGCCCTGGGAATCTTGAAAGGTATCCTGATCAGCGTTCCGCTTTTGCTGATTTTCACCTTTCTGTTTGCGTATGCCGATGCGGTCTTCGAAAGCAGGCTCGACCATCTGCTGGCGTGGCTCAGGGCAGATTTTCTTTCTCAGCTGTTTGGTCGTAGCCTGCTGACCCTCTTTTTTACCTGGCTTTTGGCAGCAGCGCTATGGCTGCTGGTGGTCAACAGCAGCCAGCCAACTCAAATCGAACCTGATAAGCCGCTGCTGAAGCCCTTTTTAGGGATGACAGAGTCAACCATCACTCTGGTAGGCCTGAACCTGCTGTTTGCTTTCTTTATAATCATCCAGTTTCAATACTTTTTCGCTGGCGGCGCCAACATCAACCAGGAGGGCTTCACCTACGCGCAATACGCTGAAAGAGGGTTCAGGGAATTACTTTTCGTGGCCGCGATCGCCGGTATGGTTTATTACACGCTGGCCTCCCTCACCCGCCGCGAAAGCAAGGCGCACAGGCTTACTTTTGCTCTCCTTGCAGGTTTGCTTTTGCTTCAGGTCGCTGTGGTTTTGATCTCGGCTTACCAGCGCATTGTCATTTACATCAATGCCTACGGGCTGACTGCCTACCGACTGATCCCTCAGATCTTTATTTTCTTCCTTGCGGCGGTATTGCTTTGCTTGCCCGTAATGGAATGGGGCAACCAATTCAAACGGCTGGCTCTGGTTTTGGCGATGGCAGCCCTGTTGTTTACTTTTAGCCTGGCTGCGATCAATGTGGATACCGTTCTGGCCCGCCATAATATAACCCGCGCGCTGGATGGCCACGATCTGGACTATGCCTTCCTCAACCACGGTTTATCGACTGACGCCGAACCGTATTTATTTGATTTGGTAAACTCAGACAGGCTGCCTTCCGACCTGCAGGAGAACCTTGAAAAAATTCTGGTTTGCCGTTCAGCCAGTTTCAACGCCAGCCTAAAATATAACCTTCATACCTGGCTTGACGCCACTGTTTCCAACATCCGCGTTCAAGCTCTCTATCAGGAAAACCAGGATATTCTCCGAAAATGGACCCCCCAGCCGCCGGAGCCCGACAGCCATTTCCTCGGGTTCACCATCGATAATCAGAACATTTTCTGTCTGCCGCTGGAGGACTGGGACGAGACAGAATTTGTCGATTGAACCCAAAACCCACGACCCCTGACAGGCGCAACCAGGATCACCCCGACAACAAGGGTGATCCTTTCGAAAAATGATAAGATTAGGAGATGTTTCCGCAGCTTAACCCCACCGACGCAACCTACCTGGCAGGTCTGATCCTCAGCGTCCTGGGAGTTTTGCTGTTTTTCGCTTTAGCGGTCTGGATGATCTGGCGCAGGCAAAACAGCCCACCCTCACCACCACCAGCCTCACCAATTGCGCCCACCTCGAAGCAGAACCCTCCGCTCCTGCCTTACGAAACCTTGAACCCCTTGAGCGCTGAAAGACTGTCTGAACGGTCTTCCGCGCTTCAGCGAGCCTACCGGCACTGGAAATCAGAGCGCTTATTGGCGACCGAGGAGGGACGCCGTCTCTTTTTGCGCACCGGCGTTGAGAAAAGTGGTCTGCGTTATCAGCTGGTTGCATCGACCCAGACACAGGCGCTTGCCATCCTGCTCAGTGTCGTGATGGCTGAGACCGACCCCCGGGCGAGTGTGCAGGCTGAAGCCTTGTTCGCCAGTCTTCTGGCTCACCCCACCCACAACCTGCCTGAGTTGACCAGCTGGAAATTCATGCCCGATCTACCCCGCTCGCCCAGACTGGACCCTGACCCTCACGCGGAACTGTGGGTGATTTATTCCATGCTGACAGCCACAAAGCGCTGGCCCGGGCTCAATCGGTTTCACTATCCGGAACTGTTGCATAAAAGGCTGCAGGCGTTGAATAAATATGTGGAGACCCTGCCAGCAGCGTCGCTCGATAACCTGCCATCCAGCGGCTGCCTGATAAAAAGTATCCAGCCTTTGGACCCCGGCCTGAACTGGTCTGTACTTGACCAGCACCGAGGTTTTACGGATCTGACCCAATGGAGTGACTTCAGGAGTGAGCCCGACACCAGCAGGCTTGGCCTGAGCCTGCTGCAGGCAGGCCTGCTGGCCTTGCTCGACCACGACCCTGGGGTGAAAAACACAATGCGTGACGCTCACACGAACTTGATAAAGCTGGTTGATGAATACCTTCAGGAGGGTTCAATCGATCGCAATTTCAGCGCGATTGCCATGCTCTCCTGCGCTGCCCCAGCTCTGATGGCGCTGCAGGAGCACGATCGGTCAGAGCGTATCTGGTCAAACCTCAACTGCGCGCAGCCAGACAAAAATGACGGTCTCGGCGCGACACTGAGGCTGTTAGCCCTGGCTTTACTCGCAAATCAGATTTGAGCGGTCCTGCAGACCACGCGACAGGGAGCCACTTCCACCGAACCCTGACACCGGTATGACATACTGACTCTGGCATCCGACCTAAAACGAAGGACGCAGGGGCCCTGAAAACTCAATTTTTGGATAGATTTCAGGCTTGTTGGTCAACGATGTACGCCATCGAAACCGTACCCGGACCAACGTGGCAGCCGATAACCGGACTGACCTCTGAGCGGATAACTTCGATAGGCTCCAGACGCTCCCGGGCGATTTCTTCCAGGGCAATCATATCGTCATAAGCCAGCGCATGGAATGGACCGATCCTGACTGGTTTTCTGCCGGCGATGTCCTTCTCGATTAACTCGACCATGCGGTTGAGAGCCTTTTTTTCTGAACGGACACTCTCTACCAAATCAATTTTTCCCTCTCGAATCATCATGATCGGTCGCAGATTCAGGGCTGACCCCAGCAGGCGCTTGGCCGTGTTGATCCGCCCGCCGCGATGCAGGTACTCGAGCGTATTTACCGTGAAATAAACCCCAATACGCGAATAGGCATCCTGGGCGATATGATGACATTCTGTCAAGCTGGCGCCGTTCTCTGCCGCGCGGGCGACTTCAAGCACCATCAGGGTCAAGGCCATGGATACCAGACTGGTGTCCATAACAATCAGATTCTCCGGATCGCCAAGTTCTTTCTTTGCCCGAAAGGCTGAATCCACCGTGGCTGAGAGACCCCTGGACATGCCCATGTAGAACACATCCTTTCCCTGGTCCAGAAGTTTTCCGAAGGCTGCCAGAAACTGCCCGACGGTTACCTGGCTGGTGGTTGCCATTTCTTTGGAGACTGCTAATTGCTGATAAAACTCAGTCGCCTGTATGTCGACCCCGTCAAAATAGGATTTTCCCTGCCAGTTGACTGTCAGCGGCACAATTGACAAATTATATTGGTCTACATAGACCTGGGGGATATATGCCGATGAATCACTCATGATCGCGACTTTGTTCATTTTTACTCCGTTCGATAGGTTAATAAAGTAGTATAGCACATCGATAATTAAGGCTTGCTCAATTGGTAGGTTGTTATCCAAGAGAAATTCGTAATGATCTTGCCCTAATTATAGTCGAGGAAAGTTTGCGGATTTAAATCGAGATTACATGCGATCCACAGGATCAGTGGAGTTGCCTGCGCGGCGGATTGAGGACGGTCAGTAACCCGGTGGTGGGCAGCACAAAACGTCCTCAATCCCCTTAACAAATCGCACACAACCGCAGCAATCAGCGGTTCAAAACCAACCGGTTCGTATTTGGCTCAAGCACAAGACTTGAAAGGTAAAAAGATTGCGCCGAGTCCGAAAGCAGCCACTGCCCAACCGCCTGCCAGGGCGCGTCCAAGGCCTGACCAAAACGGCTTTGCAGTTCCCCCTGGCGGGTCAGCCTCTGGGTAGCGCTGGCCGGTTCAGGACGCTGCCAGACTTGCAGCTTGCGGTTAGGGTCAACACCGGCGCACAGAGGCGTCAGCGCCCCGTTCCCCTGGGTCAGTAAGAAACGGAATACCTGCAGGCAGTCTTGTCCCTCATCACCTATAGGCGGGAGATCCAGCCTCTGTCCAATATCCGCTTCAAATCCGTACAGAAACTGCCCTGCGTGATCGACCACTTCTCTCATTTGCTCAGCCTGCTCGCGCACGCCGCTCAACCGAAACAACAAGTCGGCTCCCGGCAGACGGCTTTTCCAGGTTGGGGTCGACTGATCGTAAATCAACATGCAGCCATCGAAATACCCCTGATTCTCATCCAACCCCAACAAGTAATGATTGACCGCGCTGTTCGCGCCGCTGCGCTCCAACACCAGCCAATAGACGCCCCCGGCAGTCAGGCTGACAGGTTTAGGCAGAAGCACATCCATCCAGCGGTAGGATTCCACGCTAATCTGGCTGGCATTGAGCAGTTCAAAACCGATTTCGAGTCCGGAAGGCAGACCGCGGATATCAGGCTGCAGGCTCAAACGCAGGGAATCGGCAGGGTTACCCTGCTTGCGAATGCGCACTGCCATGCGATTAAACAACAGGGAATCACTCACCACAAATGATTGGGCGAGACGCCGATTCAACTGCGAGTTGCCCAATGCCTGCAGCCCCTGCTGAGATGGAGCGTGACGGATGACAGCGCTGACCCCCGGCCAAACCCGCCATTTCAGGCTTCGCATCCAGCCTCGACAGTGCAGATAATAGCCGGCGGTCTCTTGCTCTTGTGTTTTTTCAGAAGGTTCCACCCGTATATTTGGCCAGGCGGCTTGCCTTAACCGCATCGCCGCCATCTGCTGCGCGCTGGCACTAAACAGATATCCTGTCTGGACCACTGCTTCCTTGATGCCATAGACGGCCTGGCTTTCCAGGTCTTCGAACCAAGCTGTCTGGATAAACTTATCCGGCTCATGACTGTCCAAATCCATGAAGCGGACTGCCACCCGGTTTGCCAGCCCGTCCAAGCCAACAGACTGGTGCAGGGCAGCCCGATGAAAATCCACTCGTTCCAGGTAGCCCCACCATGCCAGTCTGCCCCGCGGGTCATAAACGCGCACATCCTGACCCAGACGTTCGCGCCAGTCCACCAGACTCAGCTGGTCACAGGGGCAGCGGATCAGTGCCAGATCCGGTCCGTACAGATCGTCCCAGCGCAGTTTGATTGGATGGCAGGTTTCCGGTGAATTCAAAAAACGACCCGTCTCCCTGTCTAAGACTTCCACAGCCCAACTCACGGCAGCCTCCATTGGCGGCGATACCAGGCTTTCACCGACAGCGTGCGCTCGATGGCGGCTTTGCCGTCCGATCCGGTTTGAAAGCACCAAAAATACTGTTGGGAAGTGGGCTGCAGCTGCAAGCCTGTGCCAGCTCGGGAGTGACTTTTAAATTCCATTCCATCCTGCCAGCTCCAGCTCCGGCCAGTCATCTGATCCTCGACCAGTTTTGAACCGCAGGGCAAGCCGCCCAGGGTGTGGAAGCGGACAAAACCTTGTTGCGGCAGCAACAGCAGATCATCCAATTCCAGCATATGTTCACCGACATCGGTTTGTTTTGCCTGCAGAACCAGCTGATGGTGACTGGCATAATTCTCCAGCGGCAGGTCCCCTAAAGGCAAACCAAGCGGCTCCAGGCTGGCATAGCCTTTACCGGGAATCTGATAGCAGACAGGACCCTCAAAAACCAGTTTTTCCATCACCTTGATCGCGAATCGCAGCTGCAGCGAAGGGCTGGAGGGCGCAGAAAAAAAGCGCAGCAAGGGCAAAACCGTTCCCCCTTTAAGCTGGCTGACCATGGTCGGCCCTAAAACCCAGCTGGTAAGGGTCTGCCAGCCGCTCCCGCTCCAACGGTACTGGCAGTACTTTCCAGCTGATGCCTGTGAATTGCTTACAACCGTTCCGCCCATCCCGTTTTCAGCCTCCAGGTTCAGTGTTGGGCGGGTATATCCCAGCCCGCAGGGTAAGCTTCCCACCCAAAGATCGTCCAGGTCAGGTCCATCAAAATTATTCTCAAACTGAAAGCGGATCAGGGCAGGATAAAGCAGCTGCAGGTTGGTATTATCGACGCCAAACCAATTGTCATGCCCGATAGCGGCATCATCGTGGTTAGAAAGGGTCAGCCCGGTTGTCAGCCCCCCGCCTGAGCTATTGCCCAACGGCAAAGGCTCTTTATCGCTGAAAAATAGTGTCTCTCGCAGCAAAATTAATTTCAGCCGCAGAGAACCTCTTTCAGCAGAGGGCAGATGACCGGGCTGCGTTTCCAGGTTGATTTGCCGGATACGGGCATAACCATACCCATTATGGTCCGCGCTCCAAAGGCGCAAAAAAAGCTCATCAGGATTCAGCCGGAAATGTTCCAAACGATCAAGCCAGTTACGCAGCTGTGCCGCTGAACCCCGAAGATGGAGCAGCAGGCTTTCTTGCGTGGACTCCCGGTCACTGGGCTGAAATTGATATTGTGAATCCACCAGCCCGTCCATCACGCTGCTGCCGTTGAGCGCGAGCCAGCCCTGCCCGTCTGGCAGGCTCAGTCGTCCGATAGCGAGATCAGTCATAACTGCTCGGATCTTCCAGGGTCCAGGCAGCCCAGGGTGAGGCATCAGTCCGGTAGAGAGCACGCAGCCGCAGCCGGTCCAGGGCGCGGTCACGCTCCTGCCTTAAGTAGCGCGCCCAACTCTCGATGGCTGGCTGATTGGCGGGCAAGTTGCTGTAACTCAAGCGGTTGTGCAATAAGATGGCCTCCAAAACCATTGCCTCAGCGCCCTGAAGCAGTGCTGTCAGGCAGTCTTCTGGCAGGGTGGTCAGGCTGGCTCCCTGCAATCCGCTCAAGAGATAACTGCTTCCCAGGATAGTGTTGAGTTCCTCCAGGCTGGCACGAAAGGCTTCTTCTCCCAGCCCTTGCGGGAGCGTCAGCCCGTGTGGGTCCATAAACAGCGTTTCCAGCCGCACGATCAAACCACTTAGATCAATCATTTGTGGCCCGCGCTTTTCTTTGGCTGCTTTGATACGCTTTTTCTACCTCAGCTGGTGAGAAGGTCACCTTCCAGCCTTGTGTATTGACCACCATCAGGAAGCCGTCCTCCCGCAAGCGGTAGCTGAGCACGTCTTTGCCCATCAGTTTGCTGACTATTCTTTTTATCTCGTTTTCAGTCATTTCAACCTCCTGCCCCCTCACCCGCAGCGGGTGAGGGGGCTCTTGTGTCCAAGGGTTAACTATCGGCGCGCAGGCCGTCTTCCAGGGCGGTGCCGAGAATGTAGGTCACCAAAATTGCGATGATCCCTGCCAGTTGATCCGCGTCCAGCGGGAAATCCGGTTTCCAGGCTTTGATGATCATGAAAACCAGGCCCACCAGGGCTGCCCAAAACTTTCTTGAGCCCAACAGTAACTTCAATTTAGGCATACTCTCTCCTTTCGCTCTTAGGCGACGTTATTTTTGAACAGCGGTCTGAAATCATTGACCCAGACAGCCAGGTAGTGGCGCACCTTCAGGCGGTGTTCATCGTTGCTGAAAACCGCGGGAGAAAGCTCATCGCCAGCGATAAAAATTTCGGGTGCCAGCCCGAAGCGCTCACCCACAAAGATAGCCGGTGCCACGCGCGGGTCACACACAGCCGCCCAGTCGTTAGGGTCAATCCATTCCGGTATTACCAGCGGCACAGCACTGCCCTTCAATACGTTGTCATAAACGTGATCGGCTTCGCGCACCAGCGAACCGGTGCAGATTTCCATTGCGATCTTCTGCAGGGCGCGGGGCACCAAAATAAACTTGGGATTAACCGCCATTTGTGGACCGCTGCCATACAGACCAACGCTGTTCTTGACCAACATCGGCTGGGCGTAGACCCTGGCGCTGACCAGATCCCAGTTGCCAGGGTTGAGCGCGAGCGTGCCCAGGTTGGCATGCCCACCGCTGGCTGTGACCTGATCGATATTGAACAGTGCTTCACCGTCCGCCAGGTTTGGACCGACACCGCCATTGGCAGTGAAAATTTCAGCCACCAGACGTGATATTTTCCGCATACCAGCAGAAGCCAGCTCACGGGCGTAAGCACGTAGTTTGCGGGTCTCATCGCGATCGATCAGTTCCAGCGTCAGCGGAATGTAGCCGCCATACTTGGTGAAAGTGGCTGTCTCCGGGGAATCCCCCACCAAAAGCTCAGGATAATTGGCGCCTTCCGGGATCATCGGCAGGTCTCCCACCGTACCGATCAGGGTGCCGGTGATGTCATGCAGACTGTTAAAATGCTCCTGCACCGTGACATTCTTCCACCAGTCATAGCCAGCCCTGCCCAGTTCTTCCCAGGTGTTGCTGACCAGTTTGTTCAGGCTGTTTTTCACCAATCCGCTGAAATCGGCTGTGGTTGCCAGGCGGGCTCGCTGTGGAAAGTAACCTCCATGCAGATCAAAGTCACCTGTCAGGCTGAGATACAGTTCGCGGATACCAGAAAGTTTGGCAACCGAGGCATTGGTCATCTTTTTGTCGCGGGGAGCAGCAAACAGGTCATCCACTGCCGCCTGGATGCGCTCACCCGGCTCGATCATGCCCTCAATTCGCCCGGGTCCCTTGACAACGTGGCTGGCTTCCAGCTCACTGAGCAGCGTGTGCGCCTCGCGAAGAGCTTGTGACAGTTCTGCCGGGGCGAAACTGCGGTTTTGAAATTGTTTCCGGAGGTTGTTTTTCAAACTTTGCGGCAGAGCTGCGTTTGAGAGGCTGCTTTCAAGCAGGTAAGCGCTCATCTCTTCTCGCATCTTGCGCATCTCAGACAGCTGTGTTTCCAGACTCTTGCTCTCGCCAGTGCTCTCGATCTCAACACCTCCCTGATCAAAATCAGTTTCCTGAAGATTTATCGTGTTGCTTGGAATTGGCATTTTCAATTCTCCTTCCATAATTGGGTTAATTGCGAGTTGGTTGAGTGCCCGCAGAAAAATCCCTCCACGAGCGGGGTTATAGACCAGGTCGACCGAGTAGATCCGCAGGATTTTCTCCACCTTCCCAGCCTTGCCCTGAAAGAGCACATCGGCAGAGAAGCCCACCTTGACTGCCGCTTCATCAGATTCTTCCAATACCTGGCGGCCGATATCCTTCAGCACTTCAGCAGACGGTCCAAAAGCGCTCAGCTCCGCCCGCACTCCCTGGGTTTGTTCATCCCAGACCGGCTTGCGCAGCACGCCGGCGATATCCCGCACGGAGCGTTCTTTGAGGCTGTGGTCCACAAAACAATTCACGCCATCCCACAGGTCCAGCGATTCCTGCAGGACAGGCGCGGGGAATTGCCAGCCATTTGCCGCGCCAGCTGTGATCGCCAGGATCTCGAAGCGACCGGAGCCTGCCGGGGTGACCTCTAACGCCAGATGCTGTCGTTTTTCAGTCATAGATCTCCTTCCATTCTTCTTAATTCCCATAACATCTGAAAACCAACCGGCTGCCCGCCCCACACCTGCAGGCCGGTCGGATCTTTCCTTAAGCTGATTTTGAATCCTTCGCAGCCTGCGCAGGTTCAGGTAGGCGTTCGCCCATAAAGCGATAAACCAGCCTCAAGACCTCGCGCTCATCGATCAGCTCCCGTTGGTACAGCTCGCCAGCCACCTGGGCAACCTGCTGCCCGGCCTGGGCCAGCTCACGGTTATCTCGGGCACTGACATCACCGCCCTCAACCCGAATCGGAGCGCTACAATCGACGCCTGGGTCGAAGCAGGCACGTCTGCTAACAACGACGCGCAAAACATCTTCGAGCAGCGCGCAGATCACACGTTGTCTTTCGCTGAAACGGCGATAGGTTGGGCTGCCCGCCGCCTCAGCCGTGGTGCGGGTTGAAGACTCTGGCTCAGCCAGAAAATGCAGCGGCAGACCGACCCCGGCAGCAATCATCTTCTTGATCGCCAGACCGTCGCTGGAAGCGTCCAGCGCTTCCAGTTTGGGCGCGAGCACCGACCACTCTTCGCTTTCATCGGTCACCAAAACCGATCCAGGCGCGGGCGGGTTGGCTGCCAGCTGCAATTGCCGCGCTGATCGGTCTGTCTCACTGCCAAAACGAGCCTTGACCACGTAAACAAAAGCATTGCGGAAGCGGTTCAGCCGCACGCGGTCTTCCAGCCAAGCGCTGTAACGTGCCAGCCACTTCAAAATTGGCGTCAAATCGCCTTCGCCCCACTGGGATCCGCTTGGTCGGTTGACCGCGTAATGCAGAACAACCGCCCCAAGCCGACCTTGTTGATTAACCTCCTCTTTTTGAGGGTCATAACCGCGGTAAACCAGCTCTTCGGTTTCTCCGGGCAGACGCAGATAAAATGCCAGCTCCTGCTCAATGTCATTCTCGCTGGATTCAATCCTGACCACATCGGTCGATGGCAAAACGCGCAAATAACTCATACCGCTCTGGTCGGTGCTGAGCAGTAAAAAAAGATTGCCACTCAAACACAGCTCGTCTGAAAACTCCCTGACCCGGTTTTCCATGCGGTTAAGGCGGTGATTCCAGAAATTTTCGATAAATTCCTGGGTCGGTTTGTGCTGGCAGTTAGGCTGCAGCCCGCCTCCGGTGGCATACTGAGTGGTCAGCTCAACGATTCTGCGCGCCAGAGGGTTGAAACGCCAGGCTTCCAGGCTATCCTGCAGAACCGCCTGCCGGTCGTAAGCATCGCGATCTCTGGGCTGGCTGGGGAAGGAATGGCTGCCTACCCATAAGCTGTTCTCTTGTTCAGGTAGAGACAGTTTTGTTCGTGAGCCAGCGCTTTCGATATTATGATCAGCGCTCTGGAAAAGGGCCTGGAGACGTTCGCGCAGGCTGGTCATGCTGCCACCTCTTCTTTCAACCCTTGAGGCTGCTCCAACCTGACGGCGCGCTCGCAGGGCAACTGGTCAACAGGGCAGAGTGCCGGCTCAGGTCTGGATTTGCCAAAATATGCCCAGAGCTGCTGCACGCTGCCATTCCATCGGTTGTAATCCATGTAATGTCCCACCCCACCAATCGCGGGCGCGCGCTGGGCTGTCTGATGGATCAGCCACTGCCGCACTCCCTTGGGCAGCATCGGCGGACAGGGATATTCGGGCGTGAAAAGCGGCTGTTCCAGGCTGCGGATATACTGCGCCAACCACCAATCCACTTTGGGAAGGTCTTCAGTTTTCAGGTTTTCATTGACCCACAGCGCTCTGGAATAGACGATCGGATAACGCCCGGTGATGTTTTTCAGATAATCCAGCGCCTGATTCAACACTTTGGTGATATGCGCCTTGGATTTGCCTTGCTCCAGCTCAACATCCAGTACCAATCGCAGCTCGTCCAGGTTTGCGTCCTTGAGGATGGTCAGAAAGGCGTCCATCTGCCTGATGGCATCTGCAGCAGGGTAGAACACGTGGTACGGCAGGATGCACAGCCCCACCCGTCTGGCTTCCTCAAAGTAGCGCGGGAAGATTCGGTCGCGATATCCCCAGGAGATGCCCGTGCGCATGCCCACAAAATTAATTTCCGGTATGTGTAGTTTCAGTTGGTCAAAATCGGGGATGCGCTTGCCGTCCCCACTGGCATTGTGCTGGGAAAGGTCGACTCCCAGCGGGTAGCCCTGATTACGGGTAAAGTAAGTCATCAAAAACCTCCATCCATTTCTTTGAGTGGGTCTGCTGCCTGAATAAATTGAGTGGCAAGCGAGAGACCCCACTCCTGCTCATCCAGGGTCGCGGTCATGGCCGCCGATATGATCAGGTCATCGTGCAGCAAGCCCCCCAGCGGGTCAGCTGTCCCTTCGGGGACAGACCACTTCAACCAACGTTCCGGCCCCAGGCTGGCTTCGCAGGTAACCGCCTGAAGCTGCCGTTGGAAGAGTGCCTGCAGCCGCTCCTGCTCATTCATTAGCTCCACTGCCAGCGGGTTCGTTCGACCCGCCTCGACGGTGGCAGCATCTGCCCGACAGAAATCCTGGAACCGCCCGGTATCGATTACAGCCAGGAAACCCCAGCCAAGTTTCGATTTCACCTGACGATTGAAGGTCAGTGGAATCACCCGCTCTCCCAAACGATCACGCAGGAACGAGCAGACCCCAGCGCCCACGCCGCTGCTGTCAACCACCATTTTCTCCACCCGCCAATGCTGGCAGAGATGGTAGAGACGCTGATAGAGTGTGCTGTGCGTCACTCCCTGCCACAAATAACGCTGCACCACCCGGTAGCGCGGTTTGCCTGGCAAAATTTCTTCCATCAGGCTCAGGTCAATCTCGACTACGGTCACAGCGGTGGCGTCTCGATTGGGATTTTGCAGACCAGCCGAGAGGTCACTCTGGCGCACCTGCTCATCCTCACCCGCCAGGTCAACCAGCATGGCATAGCGCCTGCCCGGCTCCGGACGATCAACCGCGGGATGATTACCCCTCATCAGACTCAGCCTTGCTGGTGTAAATAAACCGCTGGCAAAATCGATCTCTTCGCTGAAAAACTGGGAGCGCACCATGGGGTGAGAGCGACCCAAACGAGCCACCTGGTCATCCACAAAGCGCCCATAAGCCGGCACTTCAGCGCGGACCTGCTCTGCTGTCAGGTGAAAAACCCGCCTGATGCCATCCCTGGCTTCAGCCTGCCTGGCGGCCCGCAGTTCCCTTGCCAGCAGGGTCTGCCCGGTCCAGGCAGTGCCCCAGAAAACTCGCGTCGCATTGGTCGAGGCTGCCATAGGCGAAATTTGCTTGTCATACTTATCAATGCCGATATCCTGCGCTTCGTCCAGAGCCAGCAAGGTCGAGGCGGTCGCGCCAACGATGTTCGAGCCAGGCGCTGCAGAGAGGAAGGTCAGGTGTGCATTTTTGAAGCAGTAATGATTTCCGGCGGTTTTGTACCATTGGTCATGGGTGAGATAATTTGCCTGCAGGGCTGTTTCAAGCCGCCGCATGGCGTTCAGGCTTTGAGGCTGGTAGGTGGGCGAGAGTTTCACCATTTCGGCACCCTGCGTGCCCAGTAATGCCATCAGGTAGACTTCCAGCTGTGCCTGAAGCATGTTCTTACCAGATTGGCGCGGAAACATGACCACGATCGACAATCCTCGCTGCCTGAGGACAGAATCGACGATAACATCGGCAGCCTGCTGTTGATAGCGGCGCAGCTGCACACCGCCAAACACCCGGCTGAAATGCTCAATGCGTCGTAGACTACGTAAAAAATCAACCCGCGTGGCAATCCGCTCGGGCAGATTTTTCTGCAGTCTTGCGATCGGGTCAGCAGCCTGGACGGAGAGGTCCAGTCGTGTGGTTTGAGAGCCCATAGCAAGTTCAGTCATCACTGCCCGCTTCCGGTCCAGCCAATTTGTCGACGTACGTGCCCATCAGAGCGAGCAGGTCATCAATCAAGCCGTCATTTTGCGGACCCTGCAGAATCACCTGCACCCGCAGCAGGCTGGCCATCCTTCCGCAGGAGAGCCCCAGCATGTCCAGCGTTTTAGCCAAATCACTTGGGTAGGGTGCCCCCTCGCGGACCAATTCTGCCTCTCTGGCAAACACCTTAATCGATTTTCGCAGTAGAGCGATTTCATCCACCAGGCTGAGGCGGGCCGCCTCGGCTAACTGTAAGCGTTCTTGTTTGCTGAATGACTCTGAAATTCGCAAAAATTCTTCCTGCCGTTGACTGATCAGCGTCAATCTTTCCAGCAGAAGGCTTTTTAAGGCGTCGTATTGTTCCTGTTCTGGATGCCGGCCAGGCAAGTCACCGCTGCCCACCCTTGAGAAAGGGTGGGCAGGGTCGAGGACCTGCGTCTGAGCCATTAGAGTGGGGGTTTCTTGTCGCATATCACGCTTCTCCTCTTTCTTAGAACGTTTGTTCTAATGGCTGCAAGTGTAGCAAATTTTGGAGCAAAAGAAAAGGGTCAAAAGCGGAACTTTTGACCCCAAAAAGTACCTTTTCGGCACTTTTAAGCGTGTTGTCTGGATCCCCTAGGCTGAGGATGAAGGCTGCCGGGCAGCCCCTGTGGATATTTCAGCAGGTCAGAGAGTTGGCAGCTGCCGGCTGTTTCTTTTTAACCAATCCCGCTTCTGCTGGTAACCTGGCAGCATTTGAGCTACAAAACTCCAAAATGCGGCCGAATGGTTGTGATGGCGGGTGTGTGCCAGTTCGTGCACAACCACATATTCGATCACATCCAGCGGCAGCATTGCCAATCGGTAGGAGAAATTGAGTCCGTTCTTAGCGCTGCAGGAACCCCAGCGGGTCTGCGCGCTGGTAATCCGCAGCGAGCTGACCGTCAAAGCCCACCTGGGGGCGTGGCGGTCGATGTAATCAGAGGTCAAACGACGGGTCTGGATGCGGTAGAACCCTTTCAGCAGCTCTGCTGCCTCATCCAGGCGGTTCTTTTGCAGCAGAAAGCCATCACCTTCCGCAAAGGCAAGACCCTTTTCAACCTGCTCACAATGCCGCAGTTGCCACAGCTGACCGAGATAGACGATTTGAGCGCCAGGATGGAACTGCTGCTGTGCTGTCAGGGCCGGTACTTCAGCCATGCGCGCTTTAGCCTGCCGTATCCACTCTGACTTCTCCCGCACAAAGCCTGCGATTCTGCTTTTTCCAGTGCCTTTAGGCGCTCTGACGATCACCACACCCCCGGCTCTAACTTCGATAGCCAGTGTTTTTCGCTGGCTGTATTTGATTTCATCGATAAGTTCGTGCATCCTCTGATTATAGTCATGGCATTCATTTTTACGCAAGCAAGCGAACCTCTCACGGCTGCTGAAATCACAGTACTTTTCAACCACAACCGACCAAATCAAGTACAATCTCAGGATATGCGCGCCCCAAAAATTCACCAGGCAATCCTCCTGGCGTCAGTAATGCTGACCCTGCTCAATGCATGCAGCCGCACTTCCGGCGCGAGCCTGCCGCTTGAAGATTACCGCGACCCTTACGACCGCTACACCTTCGCTATCCCGTCGGGTTGGGAAACCAGCCTGGAGAATCAACTGCTGACCATCGTCCCGCCGGGATATGCGGGCAGCGAGGAAGAGCTGGTACTCAGGGTTTACAGTGCTCCCACCAATACTACTGACACCGCAACGCATATCGACCTGGCCAAGCAAGAGATCGAGCCGTTCCTGACCTCCTACCTTGATGATGACTATGAAGTGGTCAATCAAGGTGAAACCCGAGTGGATAAATATCCTGCCATGTTGCTCGATTTCGCCAAACCCCACCAGGAAAGCTACATGCTCGGTCGGGTCGTGATTGTCGCCATGCCATTTTATATTCTTGTTTTTCTGGGTACAGGGGTGGAAGCGGACTGGGAGCCATTTTTACCCACCTTCCGGGAGATGCTCAAGAAATTTGATATGCTCAAGGCCATTGAGCCGGAAGAATAACTATGTTCCCCCGCCGCCTTACCTGGTTTGCGCTTCTCGGTGTCTGGGCACTGGCAGCCTGCCAGGTTCACCCCAGCAGTCTGGTGCGCCCAGAAGTGCCCATCTTTCTCCCGCCCACCCCGCCTGTAACCAGCCAAACCCCAAATAGCAGTCCCTCATCCTTCACTATGGTGCAATCCGAAGCTGAATACCTCAACCCCCTGGAAGGATTTGCTTTCAAGCCAATCAGCCTCTGGTCTGATGATCAGCCCGCGCTCAGGCTTGAAACCATGCGGGATCAGGTTACCCTCAGCTCCAGCGACGACTCGCTCTTTTTCGCGATTAGCAGCCAGCAGGCCAAAGAGCCCCAAAATTCAATGGATTGCCTGGAAGAGACCCGCAAAAGCATGGCTGGATCTTCCAGCTGCTTCCAGGTGACCGCCCTGGAGGAGTGGCAGCTGCCTGCAGGCTCAGCGGCCACCTTCCAATTCAGGGACGTCGTCAATTCAGACACCGCCATTTACGGGCAGGTACTGGTTCTGACCCGCACGGATCGCTGCCTGCACTTGGTTGGCCTCAGCCAGACAACCCAGCCAGAACAAGACTGGCAGGCTTCAGGTCAACCGATTTTCCTGAATCTGGCCACCAGCCTGCGTTTTCTGGAAGACGAAGAGAGTTTGAATTGTCAGATCTCAACTGATTTAACCTACGGTTTTTCACCCGACAACCCCATTCAGGCTGGCAGCAACCAGTTGAGCGACGGTCCCCAGCGGGAGCAGCTCTACCTGCTGACCTTACGCGGACCCAACGGAGAAGAAATCCTCTTTGACCGCCAGGCTCCGCAATTTAATCAGGCACGGGTTGTCGTTGACCCATATCTGATTGAATACGAGGGTCTCGACACGCCGGTCAGGCTGTATTTTGACCTGTATTCCTACGCTCCTCTGCTGGCACCGGCCGGCTTTACCTGCGAAGCCCCTTTCCCCATCCCCCCTCCTCAGGAATAAACAAATGTATCGGATCAGATCCTTTTTTCGGCGTTACCCTGTTCAATTTTGGTTGATGTTTTTTGGGCTGATCGTCTCGAGCACCGGAACGACCATGGTTTGGCCATTTCTGACAATTTACGCGTCTGAGAAACTGCTTCTGCCTATGGCAGCGGTCACCAGCCTGATGACGTTTAATTCGGTGTCGGGGTTTGTCGCTTCCGTGGCAGCTGGCGCGCTGGTAGATCGCTTCGGGCGCAAAGGGATGATGGTGATTGGGTTGTTTGGTATGGCCGTGGTTTATTTAGGCTATATCATTGTGGCGGAATTCTGGCAGTTTGCCCTGATCATGTTCCTTGCGGGTGCCTTCAGCCCGCTTTATCGGGTCGGCACAGACGCCATCGTCGCCGACGTGATCCCGCCTGAAGAGCGTACGCAGGCCTACAGCCTCATCCGCATGGGGCGCAACGTTGGTGTCGCGCTCGGACCCATCCTGGGAGGGCTGGTGCTCTCTCGTTCTTACAGCATTGGTTTCGTGACTGCTTCGGCGGCTTTGGCTTTCTTTGGCGTCATCACCACCATATTTCTCAAGGAAACGCTCCAGCACCAGCCCGGGAAGCCTGACGAAACCCTGCGGGACCAGTTCAAGGTGATTTCTCAAGCGCTGCAAAACAAAGCCTTTTCACGGATGCTGGGTTCTTTCACGCTGATGGAGATCTGCGCCACGTTGATGTGGGTTGTTCTGGCAGTTTATATCAAACAAAATTACGGCATCGTGGAAGCCCGCTTTTCCTGGATCCCAACCACCAACGCGCTGATGGTCATTTTTTTACAGGTTGCCATCACCCGCCTGACAGCCCGGCATTCACCGACCAAAGTCATGCCGGTTGGCGCGTCTTTTTATCCTGTCGCCATGCTTCTGGTAGCGCTCAGCAGTAGTTTCTGGGGCTTTCTGGTGGCAATGGTTATCATGACCTTTGGGGAGTTGATCACAGCTCCAACCGCCACGGCTTACGTTGCCAACCTGGCCCCACCTGATCAGAGAGGTCGCTACCTGGGCTTCTTCGGGCTTTCCTGGTATATCGCCTTGTCAGTCGGACCCATGAGCGCGGGCTTCCTCTCGGACACAATCAGCAGCCGCGCACCCTGGTATGCCGGCGTGGTGGTTGGCGTTCTGGCGGTATTGTCCTTCCTCAGTTTGCATCGCCTGGAGGTAAGGTCTGAAGTAAAAGCCGCGATTGAACAGACTCCACAGCAGCCCTAAGACCCATTGCTGTCATGCTTGACAAACTTGCCCTTTGTCTGGATAATAGAACATATGTTCTATTTCAGGCAGGGGCTATGACGCAGGTATTTGTTTTCAGTGAAAATGACACCTTTCAGGTGCTTACTTATTCCATGAGACCTGAAGATATCGTTCGCACGGTTAACTCAGGTGACTGGCAAACCATTCTTGGGTTTAACCCAGCCCCGGCGTATGCCTTCGAAGCGCTGCGGGTGGGGAAAATGGTGATTATCTACCCGCCAGTCCCACCTGAAGATTACCCAAAACTTTATTTATCTCCAAAGGAGTATCAGATGCTTCAGGCCCTTTGCTCAGGGCAAACCGCTGATGAAGCCGCCTTCAACCTTCGGGTGTCCGTCAGAACCATACGAAAAAGAAATTCCATACTCCGCTTGAAACTTAATGCCAAGACCATCCCCGAACTGCTCGCCAAAGCGACCGCGCTGGGCATCGTCAAACCGGATCTTGACAGCATCCTGGATTAGCAACCTCAATCTGACCGCCGCTTCCAGGCGACTTAAACGCAAAACGCCGCCCAATGGAGCGGCGTAATTGCACAATTTTGAATTACTCAATTATCGCGATTGCGACTTCCGGGCATTCTTCAGCAGCTTCTCGGACTGCTTCCTGATATTCTTCGGGCACCGGGTCCATCAGGACTTCGGCATAGGGTTCATTCAAAAGGCTGAACACCTCAGGGACGATGCCTTCGCAAATACCACAACCAATGCACAGATCAGGGTCAACAGTAGTTCTCATTACTTCTTTCCTTTCAGAAACTATTAGTAGACTTGATACTTCAACCTCAGTTTCCTGGGAAACTTCAGTCGTTGTCTCTTAACTTGTGAGCGTTTCGTTTCCATCTCAATTTCGATTGCTACAACGGACAAGCTTCAGCAGCCTGCCAGGCAATCTCTCAAGCGTCATTCATCGCTCATCGCGCTTAGTATAACACGTAGTTCCGTATTTTTATAGTTCGAAATTCTTCT
>CAZHXQ010000018.1:0-27917 GCA_964536465.1 uncultured Anaerolineaceae bacterium | reverse complement strand
CCGATATTAGAGGGGAAGCTCTCTATTTCGCATACTCTCACCAGGAAAAGCATAAAGTGAGGTCCAGTACGGGTTTAGATAGTAAAATAGGCAAATGAAAAAGACCAGCCTGCGGGCAATGCCAGAAACCAAACTGGCCAAGTTGCAAACGCTTCAGATCGGGAACGATTGCGCGGTGCATTCTATGGCGGCTGCCATTGAACTGCTGACGGATGTCAAACTCGACCTTCAGGAAACCATTGATGAGGTCAACCGCCTCTGGTGGCGCGGGCGCTTCTACCGGCTGGCGCCAAAATCGGGCATCACACCTCCCATGCAGGTGCGTTTGCTGCGCTTCCTCGCAAAAAAGCATCACCTGCCGTTGAAGGCAAAATTGGTGCATCTCAACCCAGAGGTTTTACGGGCAACCGCCCAGGCGGAAGACATTGCCAGCCTGGTCACCATCTACTGGTGGTACGGAAATTCGCCTGCGATCTATTACAAGGATCTGCCAAAGAATTACAACGCGGTTCAAGCTGCCAGCGGTCACACTATGCTCTTCGCGGCTTACGACCCCGAACATTTCAGCGGTACTACCCGCACTCCCTGGGGTTTTATCAACTCCTGGGTAAACGCCGGAACAGGTCTGTTTTGGATGGAAGATCGGCAATTTCGCCAGGCCTGGGCAATACCCATCCCACGCTGGGGCAACCATGCCACCGTCATCATCTCACTCGAACAAGGAAAAAACAGTGAAACCCTTTAGCTTGCTGGGCAAACTTGCCAAAAAATACTGGAAACTGATCTTACTCACCACGCTCACCATGCTGGGGTTGGTTGCGGCCCAACTGGTTATTCCCTGGATCATCCGTCTGCTCATCGATCGGCTGACAACCCAACCGCTCGACCAGAGTACAATCGACTTTATCACCCGCATCTCGCTCATCGCGCTGGTGATTTTTATCGCCCGGGCGTTAATGCAATTCACGCGTTCCTATGCCGCCCACATTGCCGGCTGGGGGGTGGTTTCAGATGCCCGCCGTCTGGTGTATGAACACATCCAAAAGTTGTCTTTACGTTTCTATGAAGACAAGCAAACCGGTCAGCTGATGTCAAGAATTATCAACGATACCGACCTGTTTGAACGCATGATTGCCCATGCCCTGCCAGACATCATCGTCAATACCATCACCTTAATTGGCGTGACGGTCATCTTGCTTTCACTGAATGTCAGGCTTACTTTGCTGACGCTTATCCCGATTCCCCTGATCGTCCTGGCGTTGATCGGCTACAGCAAGCTGGTGCGACCGGCCTTTAGAAACCGGCAGCACTCGGTCGGAGAGCTGAACGCCGTGCTCAACGACAGCCTTTCAGGGATTAAAGAAGTGAAGGCTTTTGCCCGTGAAGAAGATGAACTGCTGCGAGTAGACAACAGCATCCAGCTTGTTTTGCGCAAAAACCTGCGCGCCTTGAAATTGATGGCAATTTTCAACCCCATCTTCGACTTTGCGGCTGGCATTGGTCAGCTGCTGATCATCTACTTTGGCGCCCGCATGGCAATTGCCGGCACGCTTTCCATCGCCAACCTGGTCGCGTTTTTCCTGTATCTCGACAGTTTTTACACGCCCGTTCGCAGCCTGGGCAACTCCATGGAGGCTGTTCAGGAATCACTGGCTGGCTTCGAGCGGATCGCTGAGATTCTGACAGTATCTCCCGAAATTGCCTCCCCGGCTGAGCCGCACAACTTCACCGAACCTATTCAGGGCGGCATCCAATTTAAGGACGTCAATTTTCACTATGTTGAGGATGAAGAAGTGCTCGTGGACATCAACCTCGATATCCCCGCAGGCACAACCGTTGCCCTGGTTGGCCCAACGGGCGTAGGCAAGACCACCTTGGTAAGCCTGATCCCGCGCTTTTATGACGTGGTCAGCGGCGCGATCAGCATCGATGGCGTGGACGTGCGCGAGATTGACCTCGACCAACTTCATGCGTCGGTCAGTATGGTTCTGCAGGATGTTTTCCTCTTCCACGGAACCATCCGCGAGAACATCCTGTTTGGCAGACCTGACGCGACGGAAGCAGAAGTAATCGAGGCAGCTAAAATTGCCAACGCCGCCGAGTTTATCGATCATATGCCCAACGGTTATGACTCGCTTATCGGCGAACGCGGCGTTAAACTTTCTGGTGGACAAAAACAGCGCCTTTCGATCGCCCGGGCTGTCTTGAAAAACAGCCCAATCCTGATACTGGATGAAGCCACTTCCTCTGTGGACACCGAAACTGAATTGCTGATTCAGCAAGCGCTCGACCGTCTGATCGAAGGACGAACAACCATTATCATCGCTCACAGGCTCTCAACTGTACGCAATGCTGACAAAATTGTGGCTTTGGAGGGTTCCAAAATTGTAGAATCAGGAACTCACGCTGAATTACTGGCAGAAAAAGGTCTTTATTACAAATTGTATACGGCTCAGCAGCAGCTCTATTGAGTCAGGCTAACGGAAAGACGCTTTCAGGATTTTGTTCTACCACAATCGGTTCGACCTGCCCGGAACTGAGATTGCCGAGCGTGTTGGTAAATGCCTGCACCTCTTCATCCTTGAGCCTCAAAGTCACGGTCACATTTTCGAGAAATTCAGTCTCAAGCACCAGAGCGTCGTGGGCTTCCATCAGCCGCACAACCTGGTCATACAAGCGGTAAGGCGCCACAAACATCAGTGTGGTGGTGGGCAGCAGTGCTGCAAACCTGACCTGTTTGAGCACTTCCCGAACGGCATCCCCATAAGCCTTGACCAGGCCGCCAGTACCCAGTTTTGTTCCTCCGAAATAGCGGGTTACAACCACTACCACATTACCGAGCCCGCTTCCTTGCAGGACGGCCAGGGCAGGTCTGCCCGCTGTGCCCGAAGGCTCGCCGTCATCACTGCAGTGAGCGATAATGCTTTTCCCATGCCCAATCACGAAAGCAGGGACATGGTGGCTGGCATCCGGATGGCGCTTCTTAATTTCCGAAATAAAACCGCGGGCATCTTCGACACTGCTGGCCGGCGCCAGGTTAGCAATAAAGCGGGAATTGACCACGGTAATTTCGGTTTCTACTGCCTCAAGCGGAATCAGACGTTGAATTTGATCCATACAGGCTCCTTCTATTCAATCATACGCTATAATTTCCCTGCTAATAGCGAAAATTGGTTGAAAATATGGAACGCCTGCTCATCCCCCTAAGCCTGATTACCTTCCTCTTGCTTGGATATGACAAGTCTCAAGCCGTACGCCACGGCTGGAGGGTGCCTGAGCGGGTCCTGCTGGCATTGGGCGCCTTTGGTGGAGCGATTGGCGGTTTGGTCGGCATGAAAGCCTTCCATCACAAGACCCGAAAGAATTATTTTTGGATTATTTACGGATTAGCAGCCCTGCTTCAAATTACATTGATTTTCTTCCTGAATTAACCATTCAGACGTTTTTTCACCCAACAAAACGAGCTTGCGATATAATTAAAAGATAGTCTATTTTTGCCTGGACAGAGAGGAGCAGCGCCTTGGTTCGTGTCATGAACGTCTCAGAGATCCGTCCCCTCATCACGGATGATTTTAACGTGGGCCCGTTCGTTCCCCGCACGCAAGCGATCCAACGCGCCTATGAATGGGGCGAGAAAGTCCACGCCGGCCAGAAACGACTTTCTGGCGAACCCTATTTTGAAACGCACTGTGCCTGGGTTGCCGCCTTTGTTGATAAACTGGTCAGCATCGAATCCTGGACGATAGCCGCCCTGCTCCATGATACTGTCGAAGACCAGGGCGAAACTTTAGAAGAGATCAAAGAATTGTTTCCTGGTGAACTCGGGGGCGAGGTCGCTCACATCATCGATGGCCTCACGAAAATCAGTAATCCCCGTGACGGTTCCAGCAGGGAATTGGAAACTTTGCGAAAAATTGCCATGTTTCGCGACCCGGCGGTCTTCGTGATTAAGCTGGCAGACAAATCCCACAATATGATGACACTGCAATACCAGCCACCCGCCAAACAATGGGCCAAGGCAAACGAAGCCATCCGCGCTTATGGCAAGCTGGCTGGAATTCTCAATTGTTATCGTTGGCGGCGATGGATCGAAGACATGGCCTTCCCCTATGCTGAACCCGACCCATTTTTAACAGTCAAAGCCAAAATCGATGCTGATCCTCGCCTCAATCTCAACTTTATCCGCTATTACCTGGGTGAACTGGGCGCGATTATGGAATCCGAGGGCATCGACGGTCAGATCAACTTCACGGTTAATGGCTATTGGCAAGCCTGGGATAAACTCCAGCGGATGGCGCTCAACCACCGCACTTCTCTGGAGGATTTTTCCGCTGTAAATGACATTGTCAGTTTTCGCATGCTGGTAAGTGGCAAAGACGAAATGCCCTGTTACCGTCTGTTGGCGAGAGTCAATAAATATTTCCAGCGCAACCTGGACCAGGACCGCTTCGATGACTACATTGCCTCTCCCCAAAACGGCTACCGGGCACTGCAGGTGACCGCTTATCTTCCGGGTACCGGCGCTATCGAAATCGCTATCGCCACAGAGGAGATGGAAGGTGAAAACACCTGGGGTATCATTTATGCGATCAACAATAACAAGGACATCAGCCGATACCGACCAGTACAGATCCTGACTACTTATGGTGGAACCCGTTTCCTGGAAGAGGGAAGCACCGTCCTCGATGGAGTCGCAGCCATACAGGAATATTACCTGGATAAAATCCATAAAGTGCTGGTAAACGGAGAGGAACGCCACATTTACGACAACCTCAACCCCGGGGATGTTGTCGAAGTTGTCAGCGACGGACCACACAAGCAGCCTGACCCGGATTGGTTGAACCACTGTGGTCCGACTACCGCCCGCCTGCTCCGCAACGTCCTGGCGAGAGTTAACCTGAAAGCCGCCAGTAAAGAGGGGCGGAAGAAGATTCATCCCATTTTGATCAAACATGGAATCCTTGACCTCAACGACGTAGCTTCCTTGGAACCTAATCGGCTTGAATCCATGCTCGGTTTGCTCGCCTGTGCCAACCTCGACGACCTTTACGCCGCAATCGGCGGCGGTTCCATCTTCCTTGAAGAAGTTGAAAACGCGATGGGGCTATCTGGCATATCGGATTCTGCTTCGCGCTGGACCTCGATTCAGGTTTATGGAAGCAACACCTCCAACCGCCCGGGAGGGCTGGCATACCTTGCCGGGTTGATCACAGAAGCCGGAGGTAATATTCTGCGGACCGTCAATACCACCTCCAAAAACGGGGATTTTCACGTGCGGATGGTGCTGGACGGATTGCAAGAGAGCCAAAAAGGCTATCTGAGGAAACTCTTTTCTGAGAGCCGTTTTCCCCTGGTTGAAATCGAAATCGCCTGAGAATTTGCGGATAAATGTCCTTACGCTATCGTGTTAGAATAGGCACGATATGTTTTCAGCGATAAAAGATAAGGATAGTCTTTCAGTTATGGCAAATAAAGCAACCAGAATCATCAAAAAACTTAGAAACCTTTCGCTTTTATTGATTCTTTTGCTGGTCGTGTTCATTAAACCTGTCAATGCGGTTCCCGCCCTCCCTCAGGGAATAGGCCCCGGTGTAAGCACAGCCACTCCGGACGTGAGCAGTGCCCGCGTTCAGGTGCTCTATTTCTATTCCAACAGCTGCAGCCATTGTCTGAAGGTTATCGAAGAACTCATCATACCTCTTCAAAATGAATATCCCGGTGAAATCAATTTCAGGCTGCTCGAATTGGGCACGCCCCAAAACTATGAAGCGTTACTGGCAACCGAAGAGCAATTGCAAACATCAGCCGACAGCCGTGACCTTCCCGTTGTAATTGTTGGTCAGCAAGTTTTGGCTGGGGAAGAGGAAACCGTTGCGCAATTGCGCGGGCTGGTGGAAGAAGGCATCAAGGGCGATCCGATTCTGCTGCCTGTGATCGCCGGGGTGAATTTCGATCAGCTGGTCGTCACCACCCCTCAGCCTGATGATATGCCCATAGACGCGTGCACTGTTGATAATCCAGAAGCCTGTATTGCCGATAACCCCATTTATGTGGCTTATTTTTATCAGACTGGTTGTAAGGAATGTGCCCGCTCAGAGGCAGACCTGGCCTACCTGCAGGGGAAATATCCGCAGCTGATTATCCAGGAAATTAATATTTACGATGAAGCCGGGCTGGCAGCCTGGATGGCAGAGCGGGTGGGGCGTACAGACGATATCCACACTCCGGCAGTTTTCATCGGCGATTACGCCTGGATCGGCGAAGAAGAAATCCATCCTCAGACGATTGAACCGGTTCTGGCAAATATGGCGTCAACAGGCTCAACCAAATTTTGGAACGACTATAACCCGGATGAGGGTAGCCAGACGCTGATAGAACGCTTCGAGAAATTGGGTTGGATTGCGGTTGTTTTGGCAGGGCTGGTTGATGGTCTCAACCCCTGTGCCTTCGCTACCATCATTTTCTTTGTTTCTTACCTCTCACTCAGCGGACGAAAAGGAAGAGAAATCCTTCTGACTGGTGCCAGTTTCACGCTTGGTGTGTTTATCGCTTACCTCGCCGTCGGCTTTGGATTTTATAAGGTGCTGGACCTGGTCAAAGAATATATGAATATTCTCAGTAAAATCGTCTACGGCCTGACCGCGATTTTCTGTCTGGTCCTAGCGTTCCTCAGTATTCGTGACTATTTCAAGACTCGAGGCGGCGACCTGGACGACATGGCACTCAAACTGCCGGAACCTCTCAGGAAGCGAATTAACGCCACCGTGAGAGAAGGACGCAAATCGAGCAGCTACATTCTGAGCGCCTTTCTCGTGGGGCTGGTTGTTTCGATTTTGGAATTAGCCTGTACAGGTCAGATTTATCTGCCGGTGATTATTTCAATGAGCACCATCCCGGAGATGCGCGCACAGGCGGTGTTCTTCCTGGTGTTGTACAACCTGATGTTCATCGTCCCGCTGATCATCGTCTTCATCTTAGCCTTCTACGGAACCACCTCAAAACAGTTCACGGCATTCCTCAAGAAACATGCCGCGGCAGTCAAAATCGGCATGGCGTTGGTCTTCTTGCTGCTGGCAATCTGGTTGATCAGTTCGCTTTTGGCATAGCGGTCGTGCTTTCTGCTTGCCGGATTATCGCTTTCGGAATTTATTGACGATTTTTGCAACTGTCGAATGTAGATGAACGATCTTGCCAGATAATTCCCCTGAAAATGTTGCGGTTTTAACCGCCTGCCGCAGTTCTTCCGCTGAATTAAAATCTGGCAATTCCAAAACCGCCCGTCCAATTTCCGGCAAAGTGTGAGCGTCCGACCCAACCATCCAGGTCAGACCGTGCTCACTGGCAAAAGCGCCGGCTTGTTCATTATAAGATTGGTCAAAACAGCGCGCGTTGAAGGCTTCCACGCCATCCAGATATGGAACTAACATTTCTAATGTTCCTGGTTTCCAGAAACAACCGCGCCAGGGATCAAAGGGATGGGCAACACTGATGAAAGCGCCCTGATCTTGCAACCGTTTCACCACTTCCAAAGGAGGCAGACCGTCCGGAATTTCCTGGGTCATGAAATATCCCAGAATCTCTCCCTCAGAGGTAAGGATCTCTTCGCTGACAACCACCAAATCTGGTGCCATCCCGTGCGCTTTCACAGAACCAGCCATGCGGCCGTGGTCTGTGATGGCAATTTTGCCGATACCTTTCGCCCGGCAAGTTTTAATGATTTGCTCAAGCGTCGAAAGGCTATCAGGCGAGTAGTTGGAATGCGAATGAAATTCAGCAAGAATCAGTTCAGTCATTATTCACCATAGATTCGGGGTAATCTTTCTGCAAGTCCACAGACGACTTCGTAATTGATGGTATTCCAGCGTTGGGCCACCTCATCAATGCTGATGAATTCACTCCCCTGGCGGCCAACCAGCACGATTTCATCGCCAACTTTGGCTTCGGGTACTTCATCCAGCTGCAGCATGCACTGGTCCATACACACACTTCCCACGATATTGACCCGCTTGCCACCAACCAACACCTGCTGACCGTCAACACGCCTGAAGCCGTCACCATAACCAATCGGCATGACGCCGATACGTTCCTCCTTGCTGGTGACGTAGGCAGAGCCGTAGCTGATGCCGTGCCCCGCCGGAAACGTGCGGACCGAAATTAGCCTGGCTTTCCAGGTCAGGATTGGCTTAAATTGAGCTGGCAGTGGTTTTCCTGTGACCGGTGACATGCCTAAAAGTAAGTCGCCCGGCCGGACCAAATTGTAATAGGAGGATGGAAAATTCAAGATGGCGGCCGAGTTGGCGGCGTGAACCGTTTCTGGTTTTAACCCCTGTTGGTCGAGATCGGCCAAAAGTTGGTCAAAAATTCTGACCTGCCCGGGGGTAGAATCGGAATCAGGCTCATCGGCTTTGGCAAAATGGGTAAAAATGCCTTCCACCAGGATGGGGGAATTCTTTAAAGCTCTTAAAAAAGGCGCGACCACTTCGATAGGCATGCCCAGGCGTCCCATGCCCGTTTCAACCTTGACGTGCGCCCGCAGGATTCCGCCATGAATGCGGACATATTCCAGGTATGTTTGAGTCAGTTCTGAGTTGAACAGCGAAACGGTGATGTTGTGTTCGATGGCATCCGGTATCTTGGAGGCCGGCGTGAAGCCCAACACCAGAATCCTGCTGGAGATGCCGGCCCGGCGTAAAGCCAGGGCTTCTTCAATACGGGCCACACCGCACCAGGTCGCGCCGCCAGCCACACAGGCCTGGGCGATCGGACGCATGCCGTGACCGTAACCATTAGCCTTAATCACAGCCATAACTTCGCGGCCGGTCATTTTCATCACCTCAGCCACGTTTTGTTTCAGGGTAGTGAGGTCGATTTCCAGCCAGGTTGAGTAAGTATTAATATCCACGAGATAAGAGTATATCACTTGCTTGGAAATTTTTATAAAAACACACCTTTGTTTTACAGGGGATTAATCACCGGCAGCGCTTGTAAAGCGCTGCCAATGCACACAGTGACTGTTCCTCCGAATCAGGCTTTTTCCTGGGCACGGTCGCAATCTGTACGTGCTGAGAATTGCTTTGCGACCCCGCAGGTCTGGGCGTAAGCGCATCCAGCGCAGCGACCTTGACCCGATTTCGCGTTTTTGATGAGGCGGTAAATGAGCAGCACCACAATCACTGCCAGAACGATACTGATAATTATTGTAGCAAGCATTTTAACTCTCGACTCCTACCTTCTCAGGCGATAAAGTTCTGCGGGGGTAGGGTGACGGCTTAAATATCATCCAGAGCATGACGCCCAACAAAGATAATGCCAATCCGGTTCCTAAGGAGAACGCGTTACCCTGAAACCATATGCCCAGTTGATAGACAATCAGAGCGATGCCATACCCAAAAGCAGTCATGTACCAGACAGCGAAGGCAGTCCACCACGGGCTGTTCATCTCGCGTTTAATTGCCCCTATAGCGGCAACGCAGGGTGCTGAGAGAAGCACAAAGATCAGGAAGGATACAGAAGTGAGAGGTGAAAAAGCGGCCCGCAGGCTGCCCCAAATTTCCTGGCCTGTTTCTGCGACTTCTGCAAAGCCATAGAAGATCCCAAAGCTGCTCACCACCGTCTCTTTAGCCAACAACCCCGTCACCGCCGCCACTACCGGGCGCCACTCTCCCCAGCCCAAAGGGTTAAAAAGCCAGGCAACCGAATTGCCAATGGCAGCCATGATGCTGTGGTCTATCTGATCTGCTGCTAACATCTGGAAGCGCCCGTCCAGCCAGCCAAAATAAGTCGCAAACCAGATGACCATGGTGGCTAACAAAATGATCGTTCCTGCTTTTTTCACGAAGGAAGAGACCCTGTCCCATGTAGTGGTCAGCACGCTCTTAAATGAAGGCCATCGATATGCTGGCAGTTCCATCACAAAAGGTTCAGGTTCTCCCTGGAACAAGGGTGTTTTCTTGAGCATGAGACCCGAAACAACCACAGCCATTATGCCCAGAAAGTAGGCCCCAAAAGCCACCCAACCGTTTTCTCCAAAGAACGCTCCAGCAATCATCGCGATTACCGGCAGCTTTGCCCCACAGGGGATGAAAGAGGTTGTAATGACTGTCATGCGTCTGTCTTGTTCGCTCTCAATTGTACGGGTAGCCATGATTGCTGGCACACTGCAACCACTGCTGATTAACATCGGAATAAAACTATTTCCGGAAAGCCCAAACTTTCGGAAAAGGCGATCCATGATGAAGGCTACCCTGGCCATATAGCCACTGAACTCCATGACCGTCAGGAACAGGAACAAGACCGCCATCTGCGGCAGAAAACTCAAAACCGAACCCACCCCCGCAAGTATGCCATTGATCAGCAGACCCTGAAGCCAGGATGCTACCTTCCACTCTGCCAGAGAAGCGCTCACCCAGGGAAGAATGATTTCTCCAAAAAGTGACTCATTGGTCCAATCCGTCATCGCCGCCCCAACAGTGCTTACCGAGACATAATAGACCACCGCCATGATCAGAGCGAAAATCGGCAGCGCCAGCCAGCGGTTGGTCACGACCTGATCGATGCGGTTAGATCCCAAATGTTCACCCCGCACATAGACTTTTTTCAAGACCGCTGTGAGGAAATCGTATCGCTCGGTAGCGATGATCCCATACGAATCATCATCGAACTCCAATTCACACTGCTGTACAATTTGCTCAATATGATCGCTTAGTTCTTCTGTCAGGCCTAATTCTGCTCTTACAGCTTCATTCCGTTCGAAGAGCTTGACCGCATACCATCTCTGCATGTGTTCCGGGAATTCACCAAGCGCCACTTCTTCAATATGACCTAAAGCATTTTCCACCCCTCCGCTGAAGCGGTGTAATGGTGGAACTTTACGCTTCTCTTGGGCCAATCCTATTGCCAGGCCCACAAGATCATCAATTTGCGTCGAATGCAAGGCAGAAACCTCTACCACCTGCAAGCCAATGGCCTCGCCGAGAGCAGCGCTGTCAATCTCGCAGCCGGTTTTTGCGACTTCATCCATCATATTGATTGCCAGTACCATCGGGATGCCCAATTCTGCCAGCTGGGTTGTCAGGTAAAGATTGCGTTCAAGATTGGTCCCATCCACGATATTAATAATCGCGTCAGGACTGGATGCGAGCAGATAATCTCTCGCGATTTCTTCTTCCAGAGAATTGGTTGAGAGTGAGTAGATCCCCGGCAGGTCTACCAATACCACATCCAGGTCTTTGGTGAGCCTGCCTTCTTTTTTTTCAACGGTTACGCCGGGCCAGTTACCGACATATTGATTTGAACCTGTCAGGGCGTTGAAAAGCGTGGTTTTTCCGGAATTAGGATTTCCAGCAAGAGCCACGGTGACAGACGCAGAAGGGGTTGCCATAGAATTGATCAGGCTACTTCGATGATGCTGGCGTCGTCTTTGCGCAAACTGAGCTCATAACCGCGAACTTTTATTTCGATGGGATCCCCAAGGGGTGCGGTCTTGCGCAGGAAAATTTCGACGTTTTTGGTGATGCCCATGTCCATCACTCTCCGGCGGATATTTCCCTGCCCATGAATTTTCAGCACTCGAACGGTTTCTCCAATGCGGACGTCTCGTAAAGTTTTCATTAGTTTTCTGGTTTCTCCATTGAAACTTATTTCTTCTTACCGATTTAGAGGGCGTTCAGGTTTGCTCTTTGAGGCACCTGATAGATGTAATTATTTCCAAAGATAGCTCGGTAGAAAGAGGTTACACTTTAGTTAGGCAAACCTAACTTTAGTGATGTTAGCCTAACCTAACTCTACTGTCAAGGGTTTTATGCTAAAATGGAAAATGCTATTAGATTGTTATGGGCAGAGGGAGCACATGAGCTTACAAGAATCCGCTGAGATGTACCTGAAAACGATTCTCATCCTTGAGAAGAGAAATGATCGCGTGCGCGCCATCGATATCGCCCGGCAGTTAGAGTTTTCCCGCCCAACGGTCAGCCAGCAGGTCAAAAACCTGGCCGAAAGTGGCTACCTGGAAGTAAATAACAGGAAATTGATCTCTCTAACACTCAAAGGACGTGAGGTTGCCGAAGAGATTTATTACCGCCATAGTGGTCTGGTAGATTTCTTTATCTGGATTGGGGTCAGCAAGGATACCGCCCTGGAGGATGCCTGCCGCATTGAACACTATATCAGCCAGGAAACTTTTGACCGCGTTCAAGAATATTTAGACCACTGTCGTGAAAAGGATTCTGTCGCGGACAAGCAGCCCTAATCCCTGCTAAAACAAATTTAAAATCCCAAGGAAGCAGAGTGCCGGCTTTAAGTTAAGCCAGATTCTTAATAAGAGCTGGTCAGCTAAACCGCCTCCTCATGATCCAAGTGAGCACCCAGACAGCAGGATGCGAACCGTAAAAAGCGACTTTACATAGACATTTCGTGCATCCTCGCCGATTCCTGTGTGTGACCAGATAATAAAGGTACAATTGTTGAGGGATTTCTTGGTATTTATGAGCAACTGCAACCAATCTTCGGACACCGGAAAAGAAGGCCATTTCAATTACAAAATCGTCGCATTAGACGGCAATGCCCGGGCAGGTGAATTTACCACTCCCCACGGCATGCTCCATACCCCTGTCTTTGCTCCTGTTGGCACCCAGGCGACGGTAAAAGCCGTTAGCCCTGCCCAATTGGAAGAACTTGGTGCCACCCTGGTTCTGGCTAACACCTACCACCTTTTTTTACGACCAGGAGATGAACTGATTGCTAGGATGGGTGGGCTGCACCAGTTTATGCAATGGCACCAACTGATGTTGACCGATTCGGGCGGCTTCCAGGTCTTTTCGCTGGAGAATATGCGCAAAGTTGATGAAGATGGTGTCACTTTCAAATCTCATATCGACGGGTCGATAAAACGTCTGACTCCGGAGAGTTCCATCAAAATCCAGGAAAATCTGGGCGCGGACATCATCATGGCCTTCGATGAATGTGCTGACCCTAACAATCGTGCCTATATTGAACAGGCAATGGAGCGCACCCATCGCTGGGCGAAGCGCTGCCTCGAAGCCAAAAAAAGGGATGACCAGGCACTTTTTGGAATTGTTCAGGGCGGCATTTTTGACGATCTTCGTGAACAGTCCGCCCGCACTATCAGCTCTATGGGCTTCCCGGGTCACGCTATCGGAGGGCTTTCGGTTGGTGAGACCAAAACTGAAATGTATGACAGTATTGAGGTGGTCAACGCCATCCTCCCAGAGGACAAACCTCGCTATCTCATGGGCGTGGGCACCCCCGAAGACCTGATTGAAGGCGTTTTGCGCGGGGTGGACATTTTTGACTGCGTCCTGCCTACCCGCCTGGCACGCCACAACAGCGCCATGACCATGTTTGGGCGGCTCAATCTGATGAACGCAACCTTCGCCGAAGACCAACGACCGATCGACGAACGATGCGGCTGCTACACCTGCCGCACCTTCACCCGTGCCTATCTTCGTCACCTGATTGTCGCCAAAGAGATGCTGGCAGCCACCCTGCTTTCGATCCACAACCTGCACACGCTGCTGCAGTTAGCCCGCGACCTGCGCCAGGCGATCATTGAGGGCCGCCTGCAGACCTTCGCCGATCAGGCAATGGCCAGATTAAACATCCCCCGCACTCCCGAAAGGCATCCATGAATTTCATTCAAGTTGTTGTCTTGGGCATTGTTCAAGGTTTGACCGAATTTCTGCCCATATCTTCTTCCGCTCACCTGGTTTTCGTGCCATTCCTGTTCAACTGGACGCTGGACCCGGAAAAAGCCTTCGTATTCAACGTATTGGTGCAGCTGGGCACCCTGGTGGCTGTGATCATCTATTTTCGGGCAGACCTGGTCGAGATTTTCAAGTCGGTTATCGATGGAATTAAAACCAAAGCGCCTTTTGAAAAGAACGAAAGCCGTCTGGGCTGGTATATCGTCCTGGGCACGATCCCGGCCGGGCTGGCAGGGCTGCTGCTCAAGAGCCGCGTTGAAGAAGCCTTCAACAGCCCGCTGCTAACCGCTGTTTTGCTGCTTGGCACGGCGATCTTGCTGGTGTTGGCAGAGATCCTGACCAAGAAAGATAAGGGTCTGGATCAACTGAGCTGGACGGATGCTCTAATTGTTGGTGTTTTCCAGGCATTGGCGATCTTTCCGGGTATCTCCCGCTCGGGCGCGACTATTTCTGGCGGGCTCTTTAAGGGCTACACCCGTGAAGCCGCTGCGCGTTATTCTTTCTTGCTGTCGATCCCGATCATGCTGGCGGCTGGCTTGCTTTCTGTCATCGATCTGGTGAGAGCCGAGTTCTTTCTTGAATTTCTGCCAGCCTTGCTGCTGGGCTTCCTGATTGCCGGCCTGGTAGGTTACCTTTCGATTCACTGGTTATTAGGCTATCTAAAAAAACACAGCCTGATCGGCTTTGCGCTCTATTGTGTCGCACTATCCATCTTGACGATGATTGTTACGGTTGTACGTTGATGTTTCCGGCAGGATTCTTCGCCAGGTAAATCCCGGTCTGCTTTCGAATTGAGATTCCACCGTAATGGTCGATCCGCCGCTGGAAGAAGGCCGTCATTTCGGGTCTTCCCTCATCGCCCATGTTTTCTTTTACAAGAGGGGTGGAGTAGGCGTAATTGGTGAGCAGTTGGGCGTTTTTCACCCAGAGGTCGCTGGAGTAGATATGAAGTTCGATTTCAGAGAAAAATTCTCTCAACTGTTTTTCCCCATTTAAGAGATTGAAGCCGTTTGACATACCGTGGGGCTTATCAAGCCTGCGTGAGAATTTCTCAAGCAGCCGGTCAAGGTCGATCATATGTTCAGGTCCATTGGTGGCAGCCATGAATTTTCCACCGCTCTTGAGCAACTTTGCTGCCTGCGAAATCACTGGGGAAACAGAGGGCATGTGATAGAGCATATGGTTGGCGATAATCAGATCAAAACTTGCCGGAGGAAAGGCGATGGACATACTGTCCATGCAGACAAACTGAAAGCGCCTGTCTTTTGCCAAACTGGTTGAAGAGTCTTTCAGCATTCCCAGGGAAAGATCGCTCAGCACGATGCGGTTATTCTCGTGCAGCCGGCTCAGGTTGGCCCGCCAGAGCGCCGCATGTCCACTTCCCAACTCAAGCACTGTATCCTCCGGCTCGATTTCAGCCAATTCGTAGACAAAATCATACCAGGGCTGCTGCCCCGTACTGAATTTTTCGTGGATCAGGATGCGGGAAGCCAAATTGCTGGAATCTTTATACTGTTTGCTGCTCAAATATTTTGGGTTATTGCTGTGGTTTGTTTGATTGGACATCTTCTACCTTGGTTTCATCCTAATTATACCTTCGCCTCCGATCACCAGGTCAAAATCATACAAATATGCATAACATGCTGCGCGGCACATTCTATGAGCTCCTGTTTGATAGCTTCCCCCCAAGTCTTGACGGAAATGAGCGAGAGTGATACATTAAATCGCCTTTGTTTAGGTAAGTCTAGTTTTATAGAAAGAAGAGTAACAAATGTCAGAAAGAACAATCGGAACAATCAAATGGTTCAGCGCGCCCAAAGGGTATGGCTTTATCGGTTTAGAAGATGGCGAGGACGTCTTCGTCCATTTCTCAGCCATCCAGATGGAAGGCTTCAAACGCCTGAAGGAAGGACAGAAAGTTGAATTTTCCATTGAGGACGGCCCACGTGGAAAACAAGCCGCCGACGTCAGGTTAATTCAAGAATAAGGGGTCGACACTTTACACCCAAAAGCCAGCCTTTCGGCTGGCTTATTTATTTTCAGCAGACCCTTCTGACATTTAAAGGCATGCTCTCTCCTGAATCGGGGGTTGCCGCCCGTAACTCTAAAAACTCAGATTGCACTATCCACCCGCTGGCTCAGTGCTTTGGTCTGAGATTATTTACTGAGAGGTTTCTTAAATACTTCTAATCGCTGAGGACATTCTTTCCAGGCCATGTTTCAACAACGCCTGGGTACAGCCAAAATTCAAGCGCAGGAAGCCTTTACCGCCCTCCCCATAGGAACAGCCGTCGTTCAAGCAAACCTTGGCTTTTTCCATGAAGAATTCGAACAGACTGCCCTCAACCGGCAGTTCCTGACAATCCAGCCAACCCAGGAAGGTCGATTCGGGCTTGCTCCAGCTGACCCCGGGGAGTTCACCCTGCTTAATGGCCTCATCAATAACATCCCGATTACTCTGCAGATAGGCTATTTGTTCGCTCAGCCAACCATTGCCGTGTTCATAGGCAGCCTTGGCCGCCACTAAGGCCAGCAGACTGGGGTTACCAATCAGGTATTGTCTGTATTGTTCGTAGGTCGTGCGCAATCCTTCATCAGGGATGATTGCTACAGAGGCATGCAGACCAGCGATGTTATAAGTTTTACTCGGAGCCATAAAGGTAGCGGTAATCCTGGAGATCTCAGGATCTAACGAGGCAATCGGGGTATGCTTTCGCCCATCATAGATGATGTCGCCATGGATTTCGTCGGAACAGATGGTCACTTTATGGCGAAGGCAGATTTCAGCCAATTTTTGGAGTTCCTCCTTGCAGAAAACTCTGCCAGTCGGGTTTTGGGGGTTGCATAAAATGTAGACCTTGACCTTGTTTTCAATGATCTGACGCTCAAAACGATCGAAATCAAGGCGATAAACACCCTGGTCGTCGCGATACATCGGGTTCTGGATGCCTACTAACCCGGATGCCTTGGGCGACCCGATGAAAGGAGGGTAGGCCGGAGACTGAAAAATGACAGCGTCCCCTTTTTCACACAATGCCCGTAACATTATGGTAAACCCGGTCACGATCCCCGGAACGTAAGCGATGCATTCTTTGCAAATAACCCAGTCATATAACCTTTTGAACCGATCAATAACCACCTGATCAAGCCCTTCCGGTGGGATCGCATAGCCGAAGATGCCATGGTCAACCCGCTGGTGCAGCGCTTCGATGACTTCTGGCGGACTGCGAAAATCCGTGTCCGCCACCCACAGCGGCAGGACATCGTTGGGATAACAGTTCCATTTCAGGCTCTCGCTTGACCTTCGATCGATATACTGGTTAAAACTCATGAGCCCTCCTTTTCCTGAAACAATTCTAATGCCACTTTGTCCTTTTGGGATTGTTTCTCCGTCGAATACTTGCTTTTGGTATACTGAACCATGGATGAAACAGAAAAATAGAGTTGCTTATCTGCAATTGTTCGGGCTGCCAGCCGGTCTGTCTTTTATCCTTTTCTGCAGCCTGTTAGGAAGCCTGGTGGCTGACACGACTCTTTACCACAAAATCGCTCTCAGCCTCACCGCGAATCTGGCGTTTTTCGCCTTTACCCAAGCCTATAAACATCTCAGTTATGCCCCTGAAGATATGTTTTCGCCATTACAAGACGAACCCAACCCTATCTCACTCGGTCAGGTCAGTCTCTTAAACGCTCGTATTGGGCTCTACCTGAGCCTGGTCATCGCGCTGGTCAGCTCATTTGCTCTCAACAGGGTAAATGTTGTCCTTTTAGTAGTGGCGGTTGTGTTCACTGTTGCCCTCTATCACCCCTCCCTCCGATTCTCTAACCGCATTATGCTCAGCCTGAGCCAGCGCAGCTTTCTCTTAAGTGCCTTTTTCTTTATAAACAGCATCTGTTCAGGACTGCGGCAGCCCTCCACAGTCGAACTTTTTTTCCCCTTACTTTTTGTCACCTGCTTTTACCTGCTCTTTGGCTTTGAACAGGCGCGGAAGCCGGGCCTACAGCAGCAAACAACCCAATTTTGGTTTACATTGATCTCCTCAATGCTGATCACCTCAGGGGGAATCACCTTCCTGCTGCTTGCGCCGGTACCCTACTGGATCATCGCGCTGTGGTTGATGCTGGCTGCCATCCTGTTAATTTTTGCTCGTTCTGCTCCACCAGGTTCAATTCTCAACAAGCAGCCCCTCCTTTTGAGGTCACTTGAGCTTGCCGGCGCAGTGTCTTTTCTAGTATATTTAATCTTCAGATTTATCAACCTTAACTGAGATAGCGAGTCGCAATGAGTATGCCAAAGAATATCATCCTGACCTCCTCCACCGATTGGAAAGATTATCAGCTGCTGGACAGCGGCGACGGTAAAACCCTGGAACGCTTTGGAAAATACCTGTTAATCCGCCCGCGCCCTCAGGCGATCTGGCCGCGCAGCCTGCCA
The DNA here is from genome assembly GCA_964536465.1 of uncultured Anaerolineaceae bacterium. Taxonomy (GTDB): domain Bacteria; phylum Chloroflexota; class Anaerolineae; order Anaerolineales; family Anaerolineaceae; genus Mesolinea. The sequence continues at coordinate 9,761 of CAZHXQ010000018.1, read as the reverse complement.
TCAAGCGAGTGGAAAAAGGCCAACGCGACACTGGTGGAAGAGAAGCAAGAGTACGGTGGCAAGTGGAATATCCTCAATCCCATGGAAAAGAACTGGGTGATCGCTTATAAAGACTTAAATTTCCAATTGCAGCTCTCTTCGTCACGCCATGTTGGCATTTTTCCGGAGCAAGCCACGCATTGGGACTGGACCAGAGCTCAGATTGAAGCCAGCAAGAAGCCCTTCAGAATGCTGAACCTGTTTGGCTATTCAGGCGCTGCCACTGCAGCCGGCGCTGCCGCTGGCGCGGAAGTCACCCATGTGGATTCGTCCAAGCACGCCATCACCTGGGCGAACCAGAACCTCAGGCTCTCAAAATTGCTGGATAAACCAGTGCGTTGGATCGCGGAAGACGCCCTCAAATTCGTCAAGCGTGAGGCCCGACGCGGCAACAGCTACCAGGGAATCGTCATGGATCCGCCTAAATTCGGTCGGGGATCCAGCGGAGAGGTCTGGGATTTTTTCAAACGAGTACCAGAGCTGATTGAAGCCTGCCAGGGCATCCTCGCAACCGATGCCAGGTTTATCGTGATGACCGCTTACGCCATCACCGCCTCGGCAGTAGTTACCCACCAGGCGGTTGAGCAAATTGTAGGCGGGCGAGGAAAGTTAGAGAGCGGCGAGTTGGTCAGCGTGGACCAGAGCGCGGGGCATGTACTTTCACATGCGATTTATTCGCGCTGGTCTTCTTCCTGACTCGGCGGGGTGTCGTCATCTGTGCTGATTTCGACCCGCTCAACACGGTGACCGTCCATCTCAGTAATCTTGAAGGTAAATTTTTCCCACTCAAACTGTTGACCAACTCTGGGGATTTTGCCCATCTGGTTCATCACAAAACCGCTGACAGTCTGGTAGCCTGCTTTATTTTCCTCAGGCAATTCGACCACGCCCAGCCTTTCCTTCAAGACGTCCACCGGGACTAATCCATCCATCAACAGCGACCCTTGGGCTGTGACTTCGATTTCAGGTTCGGTATCGTTCTCATCCTCTGGAATATCCCCGACGATCGACTCAAGCACATCGTACAGTGTGACCATTCCTTCAACGCCGCCGAACTCGTCCATAACCATGGCCTGGTGAACGCCGGTAGTTTGAAAATGTTCGAAGGCTTTTACCGCTTTCATATTCCCAGGGAAAAACATGGGTTCTTTGATGTAATCTTTGATGTTGAAACTATCCGAATAAAGATCGATACCCATCAGATCCTTGGCGCTGACGATTCCCACCGTACGGTCAAGGTCGCCTTCCGCCACTGGCAGCCGCGAGTAGGGACTCTCGAGCATTTCCTTTACCATCACCTCACGCCCATCGTTGAGGTCCAGCCAATCGAGCTCGGTATGGGGGGTCATGATGGCATCCACCCTGCGCTCGGTAAAACGGAAAACACCATCGACCATGACTTCTTCGGCTTCCTCAAAGACACCTGTCTGGCGGCCTTCCTGAATATAGCCTTTCAATTCGGCTTCTGTAATGAAGGGTTCTTTGCTGACATCAATGTTGAAAACCTTGATGCCAAAATTCGTCGAAGCACTCAACAACCTGATCAGCGGATTCAAAACCCGCGTCATCCAATTGATTAAGGGGGAAATTCGAGTGACGATATCCTCCGGTCGGCTGACAGCCACCCGTTTGGGGATCAGCTCGCCCAGCACAATCGAAAAATATGTGATGATGATCACAACCAGGATTAAGGCCAGGGTATCAGCGAATGGAGCAAGCACCTCAACGCTCTTTATAACCGCGGCTAATGGCTGGGAAAGACTGGCGCCACCAATACCGCCAGCCAAAGTGTCGATCAATGTGATCATGATCTGAACAGCAGACAGGTATTCCTGGTTGGGGTCTTTGAGCAATTTAATAGCCACAGACGCGCCCTTTTGACCTTCATCAGCACGTTGATGCAGCCGGGTTCTTCGCGAAGAAACCATGGCGATCTCATACATAGCGAACAACGCGTTGAAACCAAACAAGACCAAGATAATCAGAATATTTACATATGTGGGCATTTATTTTATCGACCTGGAATGAAGGCCCTCTCGTTTTTTTATTTTACCAGAGGTTCAGACGGATTATGGATGCTCAGAGTCTTCACAAGCAGTTGTTCTTACTGCTCTCAAAAAGTTCCAAACCGTCACCTTTCAACTCACTGAGCGTCCATTGGTCACAACCAGCATAAAAACCGCCGAAGCCACAACAGCCATCGGCGTTATTCCCCTAACAGGACACTAAGTCATCGGACATGAAGTCAGTACGGTTATGATAAATCAGTGTGACCCGCTCATCGACAAAATCAAACCGGCTTATGGCGCAGTTACAAAATGAAAACCAGAAGGGCAAATTGCGATTATCATGTTCATCCAGCCTGATACTGAACATTGTCCGGACCAGGTAATTGAAAAAGCCTCCGTGGGTTACAATCGCGACCTTATCGTTGGTGCCAAGGTGTCGCTCTTCCAGGAATTCGATCGCTCGTTGAGCCCTGTCAAGAAGCTCTGTCACTTGCTCCTGGCCTCCCTGCCACCAGCCTCTTTCCGGAATAGGTTGCTGGAGTTGCAGCGCCGGGAAGTTTTCGCGCAGGCAAGCCGGCGACACACCATGTTCGAAGCTGATCTCTGTCTCACCGTTTATCCTGGTTTTCAGATAGACGCCCCCCACCTCGTGCACAACCGGCAGGGCTACCAGCGGAAGGCCCAACGTTTCGGAAATAATGCTGCCGGTCTGAATGGCGCGAATCATCAAACTGGAGTAGAGATGCGTGATGTTAATGCTGTGGCGGTACTCGCCAACATTTTGAGCCTGTTCTGACGATGATCTTGTGGAGGCAATGAATCGTGCCAAACTCTGTGCCTGACGGACACCCAGCTCTGTCAGGGGTGGGTCTGAATAGCGTTCGTAGTCAGGTTCGTCTTTGCGATCCCAATTAGCGTTGTTGATTGATTGTCCGTGGCGAATTAAATATAACTGCATATGGCCTCCAAAAGTGAATTATACCCGCAGGGGTTCTCCCACCTGCCTCATTAGCACTTTTTGTAGAAAGCGGTGCGCTGGGTCAGCACAGATCCGGGGTCATCCCGGTTTTTATGCCCCACCAAAAAACCAAGTGATAAACAGCAGCGTGAAAACAAGGACGATGCAAAGGCAGCTCTACAATGATATAATCTCATACTGAATTTTATGGGATAAATGAAAACATTATGTTAGACAAACTTGAATCAATTTTAGAACATTTTGCCGAACTCGACCGCCGGTTGGCGGAAGTCGGGCAGGATTATCAATTGGCGGCTGAACTTTCGAAGGAACGCTCAGACCTGGAACCGCTGGTTACACTTGCCAGGGAATATAAGGAAAACCTTAAAATCACCGAGCAAACCCAGGAGCTGGTAGAGCTTTCTGAAGGCGAAATTCTCGACCTGGCAAAAATGGAACTTGAAGAGCTGACCGCGCGCAAAGAAGAACTGGAAGAGCTGCTGAAAGCCAAACTGGTGCCTAAAGACCCGCGCGACGATCGCAACGTGATCGTCGAGATTCGCGCCGGAACCGGCGGTGATGAAGCAGGCCTGTTCGTGTCTGACCTGTTGCGCATGTATCTGAAGTATGCGGATATTCACCACTACAAAACCGAAATCATCTCTTCCAACGAGACCGGCATCGGTGGTTACAAAGAGGTCACCTTCGCCATCAAGGGTAAGGGCGCCTATTCGCGTTTCAAGTTCGAATCCGGCGTGCACCGCGTTCAGCGGGTGCCCGAGACCGAGTCTCAAGGACGCATCCATACCTCAACCGTGACGGTAGCGGTGCTGGCGGAAGTGGACGATTTTGAGATCGATATCCCCGAATCTGACATCGATATCGATGTTTTCAAGTCAGCGGGCGCAGGTGGTCAAAACGTGCAAAAGAATATGACGGCTGTTCGCATCCATCACAAACCAACTGGCATCATCGTGGCCTGCCAGGACGAGCGCTCTCAGCTCCAAAACAAAGTGCGCGCCATGAGCGTGCTTAAGGCCCGTCTTTACGAGATGGAAGAAGAAAAACGCCAGAGCGAATTGGACGCGACCCGCCGCTCCCAGATCGGAAGCGGTGAACGCTCGGAGAAAATCCGCACTTATAACTACCCTCAATCGCGTGTGACTGACCACCGTATCAACGTCTCTTCTTACAATATCGCTGGGGTTATGGATGGCTACGAACTGGATACCTTCATCGAAGAATTGCAGCACGCTGAAGAGGCCGAACGCCTGGCGAGCTTTGAGAGCAATGGCAGATGAAACGCCAACCCGGCTCGAAATAGGTTCCGCCCTCAGCAAAACTAAACATTCTCATCAGGTCGCCCTAGCTCTGATGGCTTACGTGCTACAAAAGCCGAAAACATGGCTGCTTGCTCATCCGGAAACGCCCCTCAGCAAAGCGCAGTCCGAGGAGTTACAAGAGCTGCTCGCGCGGCTCGACGTGGGCGTGCCCTTGCCTTACCTGACCGGTCGACAGGAGTTTTTCGGGCTTGAATTTGAGGTGAACCCTTCAGTTTTAATTCCCAGACCTGAAACCGAAGTGCTGGTTGAGGCCGCCCTGGGTTGGCTTCAGGCTCATCCACAAGCAAGAAAAGGTATCGATGTCGGCACAGGTTCAGGATGTATCGCGGTAAGTCTCGCATCACACTGCCCGGATCTAATTATGGTTGCGACTGACATTTCCCCTCAGGCCCTGGAGGTTGCCACCAGGAACGCTGACAGGCACCATGTTGCCGCTCGGGTCAGCTTCTGTAGCTGCGACATGCTGCCTGGAAAAGTGGAGCCGGTCGGGCTGTTGTGTGCCAATCTGCCGTATATCCCCACAGCAAAACTCTCAGAGGTCGAAAGCCTGCCTTGGGAGCCTGAACTCGCTCTGGATGGCGGCAAAAGCGGGCTGGAATTAATCGACAGCTTGCTGGCTCGGGCCCCGGACTATTTAACCAGCCCCGGGTTAGTGCTGCTCGAAACAGAAGCCACTTTGGGCAGCCAAACCTTGAAGATGGCGAAAAAGTACTTTCCTGAAGCCGAGGTCAGCCTACAACAGGACCTTTCCAACCGCGATCGTTTGATAAGAATTGAAGTGAAATGAGCGCTCCTCAAACCCAAATCCTCTCAACAGAGGACCCCCAGGCCGTCTCTCTTGCAAGAGCAGCTTTGGATAGAGGGGAACTGATCGTCTTTCCAACCGATACACTCTACGGTCTGGCGGGTCGGATTCAAGAGGAAAGCCTGCAAAAAATATACGCTGCCAAACAACGCCCCGAAGAGAAAGCCATCCCTGTCTTGGTCGCAAATCCTGAGCAACTTGTTGGCCTAACCTGTCCGATCAGGACCGAAGTCGGGGCTTTGATGCGCGCTCACTGGCCCGGGGCACTCACGCTGGTCGTTCCTAAAAAAGCAGGGCTGCCAGCCTCCCTCAGCCATTCTCCCGGGCTGGCCGTGCGCATGCCAGACCATCCCTTTGCGCTCATCTTGCTTGAGCAGACCGGCCCGCTGGCGGTGACCAGCGCGAACATCTCAGGGCAGTCAAACCCCACTACCGCGGAGGAAGTCTACGCGCAGTTAAATGGGCGGGTTTCGTTGATCCTCGACGGCGGCAGACACCCTGGTGGACAGGCCTCAACCATTGTCGATTGTCAGGGAGAAACACCCGTTCTCCTGCGAGAAGGCGCGATTCCTTTTGACAAAATTCTCAAAGAATGGAAAGTGACATGATTGCACTTTCCAACCCCTGGTTACAAGCCAATGTTCTTCCTGAAAAGCTGAGCTTCAGGCTGACTTCCTCAAAATTTCCTGGCGCTGAAATTACATTGAGCAGGTTTGGATTGCACCTGCAGGGAGCCAACCCCGCGAATCTTGTTCTCGATTCGGTTGATCAGCCTTTTGAGATCGGAACCAGCTTGGGGCCATTCAAAGGACTGCGCCTGCGTTACCTCACTTCAGACAGCGGTATTGCACTCAGCATTGCCCTAGGGATGACCCCTGAGGCGCCTTTCTTCTTACAAAAAATGACGCTGCAGAACAACTCTTCGCAAACAATCCACCCTGAACGTTTCCTTTTTTCTGATGTTCAGCCTGGCGGTCTGAGTTTCTCTAAGCGTCCATCCAACAGGACTGCCTTTTACAGTAATGGCTGGCAGAGCTGGTCGCCCTCGGGCACGCTGCAGTATGGACAGCGTCAGAGCCGCAGCAAACTATTCGGGTTTTCATATCCGATGCTCTATAACGCCGGCACGCCTCTTACCTGGCGCAAATCAAGGTTTTCCTCTGATATGTTCGCCGCGCTGTATGACCATGACGCGCCAGCCGGGTTGATTTGTGGATTCCTGTCCCAAAAGCAGCAGTTTGGCTCGCTCCTGACCCAGCTGCACCCTCAGCCGGATCTGCAGGTTTGGGCCAATTGTGACCAGATTGATCTCGCGCCCGGTCAGACGCTGGAGAGTGATTGGTTAGCCTGGCAATTCTTTGACGCCCTTGAGCCCCAGCCCTTTGACCCCTATTTTTCAGCAGTGGCGGCCGAAAATCAGGCCCGGGAACGAATCAGCACGCCTGTTGGCTGGTGTTCCTGGTACTATTACTTCCAAAACATCACTCCCCAGATTTTGCGGAATAACCTTCGGTCGATTCGGCAGCACAGGTCAGAACTGCCGCTGGAATTCTTCCAGATTGACGATGGTTTCCAGCAGGATGTCGGCAGCTGGTTGAAGTTTAACCCAAACTTTCCACAAGGGGTCAAAGGGCTTTCGCACGAGATAAAAGCGGCAGGTTTTACACCCGGTTTGTGGCTGGCACCCTTCATCGTCGAGCATAAGTCGACCTTGACCCGAGAGCATACGCAATGGCTGCTGCGAAACCAGCGGGGCAAGCCTGTTAACAGCGGCTTCGTCTGGAACAGGTTGGGCAGCGCGCTGGATTTGACTCATCTTGAAGTCCAGCAATACCTGCGGGAGGTGATTAGTACAGCCGTTGGAGATTGGGGTTTCCCGTATCTCAAACTCGATTTTCTCTACGCTGCCGCGCTGTCAGGTCAGCATGCAGACCCGTCAAAAACGCGCGCGCAAATCTTGCGCCGGGGGATCGAAATGGTCCGGGAGGAGGCTGGAGAAGAAACCATATTGCTTGGTTGCGGCTGCCCTATCGGACCGGCAATCGGGGTCTTCGACATCATGCGCATCAGCGCCGATGTCAGCCCTGACTGGAAACCGCAAGCCTATGGCATCAGTTACCCCTTCCGCAAGGAACCAAATATGCCCTCTGCTCGCAACGCGATCCATAACATTCTCACCCGCTCAATCATGGAGCCCCACCTGTGGGTAAACGACCCCGATTGTCTTTTATTCCGGCAGGATTCAAACCTGAGTCTTGCCGAAGTCCAGTCACTGGCAACCGTCATCAGCCTGACAGGCGGTGCCTTTTTGATCTCAGACGATATGACCCAACTCAGCCCCGAGCGCATGAAACTGGCCGCCAGCCTGCTGCCCCTCTTGCCGCCCAACCCTGAGGTTCCGGACCTTTTCAGCACCCAAATGCCAGCAAGACTGCGCCAAAAACTCAGCAATGTACAAGGCGACTGGCAGGTAATCGCGCTTTTCAACTGGTCGGACCAACCTTGCGACCTGGTCTTCGACCCCAACGATTGGGGGTTGGAAGGCAACTGCCACTTGACGCGCGAATTCTGGACCGGCGAGTTTGCTGTCGTGGACAGCCAGCACATCTTCAGCCAGGTGCCTGCGCACGGCGCGCGCCTGCTCGCTGTGAGGACTCCCCAATCCACCTGTTATGTCGGTTCAGACCTGCATATCTCCCAGGGCATGGAATTGATCAATTGGGCTACAGACAACAATGAATTGCAATTCCAGTTAGATTTAGGCCGTGTCACCGCCGGTAACTGTTTTCTGTGGGCAAAAGCCCCACCTCGGCAAGTGTTCCAAAATGGCAGTCCCACTGCCTGGCAGACCTTGAAGGAGGGCTTGCTCCAGGTTCCTGTCAGCCTTTTACCCCAAACCAGCATAAAGGTTACATTCTAACAATCGTCCGTGCCTCCGACGGGACAATTGGCGAACCTTTGACAGATGATTAATAAAAAATGGAACTGGTTTTCCAGTTCCATTTACAACTCAATCAATCTCAGCGATTACTCTTTTGTAACTGTGTCATCAGTGACTTCCACGACCTTATCGTTTGCGCCATCCGATTTATTTGCCCGGCGTTTGGCAACAGATTTTCGAATCGCACGTACCAGGAAGTAGATGCCAACTCCCAGCGGAATCAGGAAAGGCAAACAGGTGATGCTGAACTGGATCAGAAAGTCGCCAAGATCCTGAAGCATCCGTACCAGTGTTTCCAAGGATTTCTTGGCTGTTCCTTCCGGTTTCCAGCCGCCAATTTCTATGGGCTGCAAGGAGGCTTCCGCGACAAACTCAACCGAAAGAGATGAAAGTGACGAGGATTCCTTCAGATACTTGATGTGCCCTTCCAGCACTTCGATCTGGCTGCGAATGTTGGTCAACTCCCGAAAAACTGCCATCGTCGCTTCCACGTCGTCTGTGTTTTCCATCAATACTATTAGCTGTTCTTCGGCAGCTTTGAGGTTGCGCAGGCGCGATGTGGAATCGACAAAATCTGAGGTGACGTCTTCTCCGGTCAGACTCTCAGATAAGACGCCATCCTTTCCATCTGCGGACATCTGCCTGACGGCTTCCATCGCCTGCTCCAGTTTCTCTGCCGGCACACGAATGACAATCGAGGTTCTGGTATAAGTGACATTGTTGTAGGTCGTGTCAGAGTAACGGTTCGTGCGAACAACGTATCCGCCCAACTGTTTGGCTAGCCCGGCGGTCTGCCGCATGGCAACGACTGTGTCCGCGACTGAAACCTGTAATGAAGCCGTCTGAATGACCATACGCTCCTGACCTGACTCCTCACCGGGGGCAATCTCCATCGCAGGTGATTCCACCGCGTACTCATCTTCACCGTAACCCCACTCCATGTCGCTTTCTGACAGTTGGGGCGAGGCATTATCCTGATCCGACGACCTGGCACAAGCACTGAGTGCAAGTATCATTATCAATCCAACTAAAAACAGTTTCTTCTTCATTACTCTCCATTCATAACAGGTTTTTTCAGTATGTAGACGCTGCCTTTTGGGCAAAAGTTCCAATGAGTAATTATGCCAAATAAGATATCTCAGGTGCCTGTTTTGAGCCTTAATGCTTGCCTTTTAGGAATCCCAAGCTGATTGATACGGGTAGTGACAGCGTCAATATCGTAACCAACCCGTTGGAACAGGAAGGTGCCTTCTTCTTCGTCCCAGATTACAAAGGCGCCGCGCGGATCATAATTGCGCGGTTGTCCCACGGAACCTGGGTTGAGAATAAAACGCCCTCTTGGCTTCCAGCGATCCCCATTGTCCGGCAACAGGACGTCTACACTGCCATTTTCGTCCAGGATAAAAATGGATGGAATATGGGTGTGACCAACCAGGCATCCATGGGTAGAAAATTCCTCGAAGTTAGGCCTGGCAGTTCCAGCACTGAGGATGTACTCCCAAATCGGGTTGCGCGGACTGCCATGGGTGAGTGTCAGATCCTGAATTTCAAGCTTGAGGCGTAACAACTCCAAAAAACTGAGGCTTTCCTGACTGATCAGACGGGACTGAACACGAATGGCTTCAGCCGCTTCGTGGTTAAAGCGGTCGATAGAGATAAAATCCAT
>CAZHXQ010000017.1:10945-28316 GCA_964536465.1 uncultured Anaerolineaceae bacterium | reverse complement strand
CCTTGTCAGACACATGCTCAGCGTCGAGGCTGCCATGCGTTTCTATGCCAGGCAACTCGGGCAAGATGAACAGCAGTGGGCAATTGCGGGTCTGCTTCATGATTATGATTGGGAAATCCACCCCACCATCGAAGACCACCCTTTGAGCGGTCTACCACTGCTGCGCGAAAAAGGGGTCTCTGAAGAAATTATCGAAGCCATCGCCGCTCACGCTGACCATACTGGAGTACCCCGTGTGAGTTTGATGGCAAAAGCGCTTTATGCCTGTGATGAGGTAACCGGCTTAATCACCGCCGTTGCTCTGGTGCGACCTTCCCGTTCAATACATGATCTTACTTCCAGGTCAGTTAAGAAAAAATGGAAAGACCGTTCTTTTGCCGCCGGCGCAGACCGAACCATGATCGCCGCATCCGCTGAGGAATTTGGGGTCGAATTATGGCAGCACGTCGACAATGTGATTTTGGCTATGCGCAAGATAGCCAAAGAGTTAGGTCTTGAGGGCAGTCTCCAGGACCAGGTCAAGCCCTAAACCTGTTCTTCACCCCAATAATTGCTGTAGTCAGCGATGGTGGTAAACCCGATGACTTCATCACCTGTCTTCAATGCGTACATGCTTTGCCCGTTGGCGCCCCGTTTCCGACTGATGGCATTGGTAATGGTAAAAACCTTACTGGCAGTCTTACGAAAATGGCTGATGCCCTTATCTGTCAGTTTACCCGTCATCGAGGCTGCGACCTGATCTTCCTTTCCCAGTTTCCAGGCAATCACACCCTGACCATAGCGTCCCTGAACCGGGAAGTCGCTGCCAGGCACACGTTTAGCCATGCCCAGTCTCGTCAGCAGAGCAACCTCGTCTTTATCGGTAACCAGGCAAGCACCGACGATGTAATCGCCGCTTTTGAGTTTAATGCCATTGACCCCTGCGGCCACCAGCCCCATGGGGCGCACATCGGTTTCCTTGAAACGAATTGCCATTCCACTGGCAGTTGCCAGCAATATGTCCTGCTCGCCATCTGTTATCAGAACCTGGAACAGTTCATCATCAGCATTGACTTTGCACAATACGAAATCGCTGACTGAAACACCGGGCAGCTCCTTAACCGAAGAGCGCTTGATCATGCCCTGGCGGCTAATGGTGATTACATAGCGCTCAGGAAGATCCTCCGAATCGATAGGCACAGTAAATATCGTCTGGAGGATATCGTTTGGATGCAGGGGGGCTATCTTGTGTGCTGGAACGGCACTGTCGTCTGCCCGTTGAACTGGAATCGACAGTGATGCGATCGCCGCGCAGCGTCCTTCTGTAGTCACCAGGAAGATTGTCTGGTGAGAATTGGTACGAACCATGCTCCAGGGCGCGTTTTCTCCACCCAGACGGTTGCTCTTGTCGTTCTCGGTGCGAGAAAGCAGCCCGTCCTGGCTGATTTCCACCCAATAGTGCTCTAGAGGCATGACGTCGGTAGCAGTGAGAAAATCGGACGCTTTTTCGCCTTCACCCAGTGTAATTATCTGGGTTCGGCGGCTGTCATTATACTTTTCTTTTACCTCCCGCAACTCATCAATCACCGTCTTGCGCATCTGCGCGGGTGATTTTAACAGGCTTTTCAACTCGTTGATCAATTTGGCAACTTCCTTGAATTCATCTTCGATTTTCTTTCGTTCCAACGAAGCCAGCCTGCGAAGCGGCATTTCAAGGATGGCGTTTGCCTGAATTTCATCGAGTGTATATTTGCTCATCAAAGTCTGACGCGCGTCGTCCACGGACTTCGATCTTTTGATGATACGAATAATCTCATCGATATTCTGGATGGCGATACGCAGCGCCTTAAGGATGTGAAGGCGTTCTTCATTTTTACGCAGCAGGTATTCACTTCTGCGCCGGATCACTTCGATTCTGTGTTCAACAAAGACCCGCAAAGCCTGTTTTAGCGATAACCTGTGAGGCGATCCGTCTACCAGAGCCAATATATTGATGCCGAAAGTGTTTTGCATCTGGGTGCGTTTGTAGAGCGTGGTTAAAATTTCCTCAATATCTGCATTTTTGGTCAGATCGAAAACGATGCGCATGCCCTGTCGGTCTGATTCATCACGCAAATCAGTAATTCCTTCCATCTTGCCGTCCCGGATAATGCTGGCGATCTTTTCGATCAGCGTAGATTTGTTGACCATAAAGGGCAGTTCTGTCACGATGATGCGCATCCTTCCGCGTGACATCTCTTCCAGTCTGGTGCGGGCCCTCATTTTCACGATGCCATGCCCAGAGCCATAAATCTGTGAGAGCGACTCAGACTTGTCATCCTGCAAAATCATGCCGCCAGTAGGGAAATCGGGGCCTTTGATATGTAGCATCAGGTCATCGACGGTAATATCCTCGATGCGGTCCCAATTTTCAAGCATCATCACCAGAGCATCAACCACCTCACCAAGGTTGTGAGGAGGGATGTTGGTTGCCATGCCCACCGCAATACCGGAAGCACCGTTTACCAGTAAATTCGGTATGGCTGAAGGTAACACTCTTGGTTCCTGCAGAGTGCCGTCAAAATTGTCCGTGAAATCAACGGTTTCCATATCGAGCTGACGAAGCAATTCAATTGAAATGGGAGAAAGCCTGGCTTCTGTATAGCGCATTGCGGCCGGAGGGTCTCCGTCGATGCTGCCGAAATTGCCCTGCCCGTCAACCAGGATATATCGCACTGAAAAATCCTGTGCCATGCGCGCCATGGCGTCATACACGGCCGAATCGCCGTGGGGGTGATATTTACCAAGCACTTCACCAACAATTCGGGCAGATTTTTTATGCGGTGTATTATCGCGGATACCCATGTCGTACATGGCATACAAAATTCTGCGCTGAACGGGTTTCAAGCCATCACGAGCATCTGGCAAAGCGCGGGATACAATGACGCTCATGGCATAATCCAGGTAGGATTGCTGCATTTCAGCGTTGATGTTGACTTTAGAAATATTGGTAGCGGCCATAGGCTAACACTCTCTTACAATAAATTCATCATGGTGCTGACGACCCTTAAATATAGCACAAACACCCGGAGAAATGGGTCCTCCGGGTGTTCTGATCGCCGTGCAGGGTGTTGACAGCGAAGTGAACATTAAAGTAATGTCAGGCTAATCCTCGTCCTCGTCTTCATCAAGCTCAAGATCTTCATCCTCATCCAGGTCAAGATCAATATCAAGCTCAAAGTCGTCATCATCTTCGAGGGCTACCTCGTTATCTTCTTCTTCTTCCAATTCTTCTTCGTCTAGATCGCCTTCAAGCGAAGCTTCCAGTTTGTCGAGGTCGTCAAGATCATCCTCGTCATAAAGATGTTCGTCTGTCGTCTCGTCGAACAGATCTGCCTCATCATCGGGGAATATGTCCAATTGTTGCACTTCGATGTCGGGGGCACCCGGGATAACATCATCCGGGGCCTGGTCGAATCGGCCGGGCTCAAAGCCAGTGCCGGCAGGAATCAACTTGCCGATAATGACGTTTTCTTTCAAGCCATAGAGCGGGTCGACTTTCGATTCAATTGCCGCGCCTGCCAACACCTTAATCGTGTGCTGGAAGGATGAGGCCGAAAGGAACGAATCGGTACTTAGCGATGCTTTCGAAATGCCTAACAAAATCTCAACATATCTTGCCGGGCGCAGTCCTTTGGCCAACAATTCTTCGTTTTCTTTGCGAATCTCGAGCCGGTCAACCAGGTCTTGCGGCAGATATTTGGTGTCGCCAGGTCTGACAATTTGAACTTTATTGAGCATCTTGCGAATAATCACTTCGAAGTGCTTATCATTGATGTTCTGCCCCTGGGTACGGTAAACCTGCTGAATTTCCTTGAGCAAGTACATCTCAGTTTCCTCACGACCTTTAATCTTAAGGATCGTGTGAGGGTTTATCGAGCCTTCAGTCAGCGGCTGACCCGCTTCGACACTCTGACCATCCTTGATGATCAGGCGGGAAGTAGAGGGAATTTCGTAATCTTCTACCTGTTTATCCTCGTAGGAGACGATCACGCGGCGATCTTCAAACCGAACTCGTCCGGGATTGCTGGCCGTGATGGTGGTTTCTTCGTGGACCGCAATCACATCGTTCTTGCTGATCTGATCTTCTTCTTTGACCATGATTTCCCAATCAGTCGGGATTTCGTAATCGTCAGAGACCATAACGGTGTTTTCAATGCGTACCGTCCGCTGGTCAGGGTTCCGTGTGGACTGCAAAACCGAGGCGATACCCGAAATCTCGGTCACAACTGCTTCATCCTTGGGCGTTCGGCGTGCTTCAAACAATTCCTCAACACGGGGGAGACCGGTGGTGATGTCTCCGCCGGCAGCGACACCGCCGGTATGGAAGGTTCTCAGGGTCAACTGAGTACCCGGCTCACCAATCGATTGGGCAGCCACGATACCAACAGCAGAACCGAGCATAACCATATCGCCTCGCCCCAGGTCGACACCATAACAGCGCGCGCAAATGCCATGAACCAGCTCACAGGTCAAAGGAGAGCGCACAAAAACTTTCTGGATCTTGGCACCCAAAATCGACACGATCATTTCTTTATCGATCAGTTCATTGCGTTCGGCGATGATTTCACCAGTCTCCGGATGAATCAGGCGTTCTGCTAACAATCTACCCTGCAGGCGGCTTCCAAATGACTGACCGGCGATATCGTCTGACTCGTAAATCCAGATGCCATCCTGGGTGCCGCAGTCTTCATTGTTGATGATGAGGTCCTGCGCCACATCTACCAAACGGCGGGTCAGATAACCAGCTTCGGCAGTACGCAAGGCGGTGTCTGCAAGACCCTTGCGGGTACCGTGAGTCGAAATAAAGTATTCCAGGGCAGACAAACCCTCACGGAAGTTCGAGCGAATAGGCATCGGGATGATGCGTCCGGATGGGTCAGCCATCAAACCGCGCATACCCGCCATCTGCGAAATCGGACTGAAACCGCCCTTGGTAGCCCCTGAAAGAGCCATCGTTGAGAGGTTACCGTTGGGGTCGAGGTGCATTCTCACAGCCTGACCAACTTTGGTGGTGGCCTCTTGCCAGACTTTAATAATGTTGTTATTTTGCTCGATCTCGGAGGAAAGTCCACGGCGGTAAGCCTTTTGAATTTCCTCGACAGACTTGAGCGCTTCATCGATGAACTCTTTCTTCTCGGGTGGCACGGTGATGTCAGAGACCGCCAGTGTCGAGCCAGATTGTGAGGCAAACCGGAAACCGATATCCTTAACGGCATCGGCAACCTCGGTGGTCACATCCAAACCTTCCATGTCGTAGATTTCACTGATCAAATCGCGCACGCCGCCCTTATCCAGGGTCATGTTGGTGAAGACCATGGAAGCAGGCAGAATATCGTTGAATATCGCTCTGCCGACAGTGGTTTCCACTATTCTGGTCTCAGGCACTGCCAGCCGATCGTGGTTTTCATCAAAAGCAGTTTTAATGCGCAGTTTGATGCGGGTGTGTACTTTGACTTGCCCCAATTGGTAAGCTAACAAAACTTCGTTGAAGGAGCCAAATACTCGTCCATCCCCCTTTTGAGGACCATTGGGTTCCTTGGTCAGGTAATAAACGCCAAGAACCATGTCCTTTCCCGGAGAAATAACAGGTTCACCGTTGGCAGGTTTAAGCAAGTTTTTGCTCGCGAGCATCAGTTCCCGCGCTTCCATGACAGCCTTTTCCGAAAGCGGCACGTGCACTGCCATCTGGTCACCGTCAAAGTCAGCATTGAAAGCGGTGGTCACCAGCGGGTGGAGCTGAATAGCGCTGCCTTCAACCAGCACTGGTTCAAAAGCCTGAATACCCAGACGGTGCAGGGTTGGCGCGCGGTTTAACAAAACCGGGCGGTCTTTGATAACTTCTTCAAGCACTTCCCAGACTTCCGGCCGGTTGCGCTCGATGTATTTCTTTGCGCCTTTGATGTTGCTTGTGTATTTGTGTTTTTCCAAACCAGCAATCACAAAGGGACGATACAGTTCCAAAGCCATCGTCTTGGGCAGACCACACTGATATAGTTTGAGATTGGGGCCAACCACAATCACCGAACGCCCTGAATAGTCAACGCGCTTACCCAAAAGGTTTCTGCGGAAGCGCCCTTTCTTGCCTTTAAGCATGTCGGAAAGGGAGCGAAGTTCACGTCGACCCCGGCGGGAGAGCATGCGACCACGCTGGGAATTGTCGATCAAAGAGTCCACAGCTTCCTGGAGCATGCGTTTTTCGTTGCGCACAATCACATCAGGAGCACCTAACTCGAGCAGTCTCTTCAGGCGGTTGTTGCGGTTTATCACGCGGCGGTAGAGGTCATTGAGGTCAGAGGTGGCAAAACGGCCCCCATCCAGCTGGACCATGGGTCGCAGATCCGGAGGGATAACAGGCAAAACGGTCAAAATCATCCATTCAGGTTTATTGGTAGAACGCCTGAAAGCCTCAACAACCTTAAGCCGATTGGTGGCTTTCTTTCGTTTTTGTTTGCTTTTGGTAGTGCGGGCTTCGGTCCAGAGTTCCTCGGAAAGGGCGTCCATATCCAGACGCCGCAGGATATCATAGAAGGCCTCCGCGCCCATGTCGGCTTTGAAAACATTGCCCCAGCGTGATTTTAACTCGCGGTAGCGTGCTTCGCTCATGAAAGTGAACGGTTCAATTTCAAAAAGTTCATCGCGTTTGCGGGCATTTTCTGTTTTGGTAAGTCCTTCTTCGTCATCCAGCTGGCTTCGATAACCTTCCATGGTCATTTCAGCTTCCGCGCGGATTTCTTGTTTCTTCATGGACAGCTTCTCGAGCCGTTCGTTCTTTTCAGTCTTAAGATCCTTTTCGAGCAATTCCATACGTTCGCGGACCAGCTCCTGCACATCGGAAACATGCTTGCCCGTTACTTCTTCGCCAGGTTCCGCTATGGTTTGTTTGAAACCGTCGACTTCAAAGACAATCGCTTTACGGATGGTCTTACCGGCTTTGGAGTCTAATTCCCGCTCCAGGTCTTGCCCAGCTGAAATCAAAGGCTCAAAGAGGCTGGCGACTTTTTCGTCATAGTCTTTATCAATGTCGGCAATTTGGGCGTCAAGCTGTTTCAACAAGGCGTCGCGTTGTTTTTTCTCTTCGGCAATCTTGCTGTTTAATTGTTCGCCCAGTTCACGCTCTGAGACGCTGATTTCGTCTTCCAGTCGCTTCAGGGCTTTCTGGCGGCCATCTTCGTCCACGTAGGTAACGATGTACTGGGCAAAATAAAGCACGCGGTCGAGATTCTTCCGGGAGATATCCAGGAGCAAACCTAAATATGAAGGGATACGGCGGGTATACCAGATATGAGCTACCGGAGCGGCCAGGTCGATATGACCCATACGCTCACGGCGTACCGACGATTTGGTTACCTCAACGCCACACTTGTCACAAATGATTCCTTTGTAACGGGGGTTTTTATATTTGCCGCAATAACACTGCCAGTCGCGTGTGGGCCCGAAAATGGCTTCACAAAACAAACCATCCTTCTCAGGTCGCAGTCGGCGGTAGTTGATTGTCTCAGGTTTGAGGACTTCACCATATGACCAGCTATGGATCACTTCAGGTGAAGCAAGGTTAATTCGCAGTGCCTTCATTGATTTTGATTCCACTCATACCTCCCAGTTAGATGAGGATATTTTAATACACGAAAAACCCGCCGGGCTGTTCTTACCCAGTGTGTTTCGTGTAGATCGTATATTTACGCAAACAAGTATTATAGGATTAATCCAGTGCTTTTGTCAAGTTTTTTCAGGTCGAGTTTACGGTTTTTAGTCTTTCCTGGCTATCGAATGCTGTAGATGGACCGATTTCAGGGCATAATTATTCAAAACGGCTCACCCTCATGCACGCTTCTCTTCATTCTACGACGCTTTCTTGAGACCTTCAAGCCGGTGTAGAGGTATGTCAAGGTAAAACAGGCTTCCAAGGCCGAGTTTGCTCTCCACGCTGACGTTGCCACCGTGCTTTTCTACGATGGATTTCACGATTGCCAGGCCCAGCCCCTGCCCCCGGTTATCGAAACTATGCTCATCATCGATGTAAAAAAAGCGATTGAAAATGCGCGATTGATCCAAAGGAGCAATCCCTTTGCCGTGATCCTGCACGGACAGATGCATCCAGGAAGCATCCTTCTCAATCTTAACCAATACAGTTTCGTTTCTGGGACTGAATTTAATCGCGTTTTCCACCAGATTAAAAACCGCCTGCTGCAGTAAAACACGGTCAGCAGAAATATAGGGCGTCTTTATCGCGCCAAAATCTGTATTGAGCGCGATCTTCTTCTGCTGCGCCTGAATACTGAGCATGTCGAGCGTTTCATTGATCATTTCTTTCATATCAAATGTCGTATACATCAATCCGGCCTCAAGGTCCAGCCGTTCCATGTCCAACACCTTGTTGACCAATCGGCGCATGTCTTCAATCCCACCTTCCAATCGATCGACTAAAACTTCCTGCTGGTTGCTCAGATTTCCAATGTGCTTGATCAGACTGGTGTAGCCTTTCATCAGTTTCAAGGGGGAACGAAGGTCGTGGCTGATATTGCTGATAAATTCGTTTTTTTCCTTGTTCGCTTGATTTATCCAATGGAAATCCTTCAAATGAATTATCGTTCCGGTATCTTTGCCTTCGAGTTTAACGGGGTAGATCTCCACCCCATACTCCTTCTGATTTGCCAGCGTGATTGTTTTGTTTCTTTCCTTTGAAGCTTTGCTGCTCTGAGTCAGCTCCACCAACCTCGACTGTACGATGCGTTTTCCTTCCATCCCGGAGTGGATCAGACCCACAGCGCTCTCAGCCAGATCCTGACTGGAGAGGTTTTGATACAAAATTATCCCGTTAGAATCAACAACCAGTATCGGGTCGGGGATGGCGTTGAGTACCTCATTCAGCCAGCTCTTTTCAGTCCGCACCTTATTGATCTGTTCTTTGGTCTTGAGCGTGGCTGAGGCTCGAAAAGCAAGTTCCTTATAAAATTCAAGCTCCTCATTACTGATCCACTGGTTCTGTTCAAAGCCGACCCAGAGGATGCCTTGTGAAGTCGAACCTCCACTGAGTTTCAAGGCGACAATATCCTGCGGATAAGGGGTGCCGGGGGTTAACCCGAAATACTGATCAATCTTGATGTTATTGAGAACCAACTGCTCCTGGTCACCAATTTTTTCCAGGATCAAGGCGTCAAGATATGCGTAATTACGCGTTTGCTCGCCCTGTCCTGTCCGCAGTCTCATTTCCGGTTTCTGGTTGAAAGCTGAATTTTCAAGCAGCACAATCCGGGCAGAGCTCGCATCCCTCGTCAAAGCTGCCCGCAGGATAGAAGACATCACCAGGTCATAGCCTTCACGAGAATAGTGCGTGGGGTCCAGCGATAACAGACGTGTCTGGGTATCCATGCGCACCTGCAGGCTTTTGCGTAAATTTTCCAACGAATCAAAAATCGCCTTTTCTCCATTGGTCCGCGGATTGGTGTGGAGATCGTACTCGAAATTACCTTTTCTCATCTGATCGATCTGCTCAAGCGCGGAAGTGAAGACACTGTCAGTTCCCTGATCAACCAGATAGAGGCTTGGATTCCAATCTCCACTCAGAAATCGGACGAAGAAGTAAAGGGCAACCGCGGATAGCAACAGTTCAGGTAGGTGAGTAACCCACAAAAGTATCGCCTGGGCGAGAATGGTGGTCACATCCCGCAGCCCGTAAACAAAGGCAAGGTGGAACTGCCAGAGCATCCAAAACGGCAGACTGAGCATGCCCGACTCAAATAGCTTGCTGAGAATGGTGCGCCAGTTACTGGTGTCTTCTGGGGTCTGATTAATTAGAACCGCAAACATCAGGCTGATACCGGCATAAAAAAGAATCACTGAGGGGTCTTGACCCGACGCCCACAGCTGACCGAGCCCAGTTAAGATTCCAACGAAAATGCCAGCCAGAGGACCAACCGTGCCGACCGCAATCATTACCGGTATCAGGCTGAGCAGCGGCATAACCGGTGTGTAATAATTGCCGTCAAATCCCAACGCCTGCCCATCGAAAGGCTTCGCATAAGCAAAAATAAGCGGCAAAACCAACAAGGTCAGGATATAAAGCCAACGATTTTTTAAGACCTCTTTTTGGCGAGAGAAGTTTATGTGTTTGCGGCAGGTCAAAACCATGGCAAACACAAACACGAGGGGGAATAACAGAGACGTTGGTCTGAATGCCAGCTCACTTAAACTTGCGTTGACGATGACTTTCACTTCCTCCCCAAACCCCGGATGATAATTAGCAATTATAGCACGCCCACCCTCTCAATGTTGAATTATGGCAGGCGGACGCAGCGGTCGACAATGTCTGGTTAAAACGAACAGGAGGCTCACCCGCGCCGAATCGGATACTTTTATCGCTGGGCTATCAGGCCCATAATGTATTCAACCACCTCAAAAACGGTCATGTGATCTGAATTGATAACAACAGCGTCCTCAGCGGGTTTCAACGGGGCAACCGCCCTGCCAGAATCGATCTCGTCCCTATGCCGCAGCGAGTCTTCAATGTCGTTCAGACAAACTTCTTTGTCTCTAGCCAACTCTTCAATATAACGCCGCTGGGCACGGACTTCGACGCTGGCTTCCAGGTAAATTTTCATTTCCGCCTGCGGCAAAACGACCGTTCCGATATCCCGTCCGATCATCACAATGCGGCCATTTCTGGCAATCTCCCGCTGCAGCCGGGTCATAGCCTCGCGCACACGGGGATAAGCCGAGACCTCAGAAACCACCTGGTTAACCTCAGGGGAACGAATCTCCCAGGTGTGGTCTTCTCCATTGATGATGACGTCAAACTGGCGGCCATCATCCAGCTTCGAAGGTCGGATTTCGATCCTGATCTTTTCGGCCAATTGACTGACGGTGGTGTCATCAAAAACATCCAGCCCCTGCTTCAAAGCCTGGAAGGCAACAGCGCGATACATAATGCCCGTGTCCAGACACAAGAATCCCAGTTTATTGGCAATTAAATTGCCAATGGTGGTCTTTCCAGAGGCGGCAGGGCCATCAATCGCGATAGTATCGGGCGGATTTTGGTATTTTTGATCACACATTTTATTGGGATGCTCCTGTAAATAAATTAGTCCGAACCCACAAAACGCCTTTTTGGTCCACAAAAGTCGGGTTCCTCCCCGCTATGGACTGAAGGTAAGTGGTTCCCGCGTTCCTCTGCCAGTCAACTGATCTTTCCAGCACGACGTTCAGCCCTCTGAATTCGTCGCTCTGCTTTGACAAGAAACCGTGGCTGCTTAAAATAAGGCTCTTCTCTTGATGGTTTCGTTCCGTTAAAAAACCCCTCAGATACCAGCCAAAATCATTTGGCACGTCCACCAAAGCGTAGCCACCGAGAGTGTGCAGGCTATTACCGGTTAGCGCGAAATCAGCCAGGATGACTTCGATATCATTGTTTGGGAGCGTGACTCTGTTATCCAGGTATTCCAGTGACCGAAGTTGCTGCCCAGATGAAAGGCTGCGCAAACTGCTTCCCAGGCTGGTTACAGCCAGGAAGAGAAGTGCCACCAACAAAAACGCCTGGCTGCCAATGCCTGACGGCCAGCCAAACCGCACCAACCACCAGCCAATTAGAACAACTATCACCCCAGCAACAATCAAAAGAAAAACGTTCCAGAACTGCGGTGTTCCTACAATTTGTTCCCCCAGGTTTTTGAGGTTTAGCGAAAGGAAGATCAGGATCCCAAACACGAAGCCCATCAATAACACGGTGGTTAACCCGGATTCGCCCCAGGCTGGTTGCCATCTTCCTAACCAGAAAGCACCACCGGTCCAGGCCAGAAGAACCGGCCATAACAGAATTTCAAAACTCTCCCTGGAGAGGACCAGGCCAATCAGCAGAGAGATTAACATCGAAAGCCCGCCCACCCTGTACCAACTTTGTATTTTTGTCGACCTAAGTCTAATGAAGGCGATGGAGAAAAGCACAATCGGTAGGTGGCTACGCGCAACGAGCAGATAAATCAGATGATAGAGCGGCTTTTCATAGCCACTGCTCAACATATGGAAGAAACTGACGAGGCCACTGGCCACTGCTCCAATCCCTGCCGGGTCGAGCAAAAAGCTGGTCAGGATCAGACCACTGCTGACAGCGAAACCGACAACATAATTAATCCAACCAGACCTCTCTCTAAAAATTTGAAATCGCAGCAGCTCATCCACCGCCTCAGGTTGTATAATCCTCGCGAGCAGCCAGGTAAGCATGATAATAACCAGGAAAGCCCAGAAAGGTGCTCCCCCAAGTATAGCGACAGCCAACGACAACCCGGCCAGCCCTGGCTTGTTCTTTTTCAGGAAGGTGAATTCCCATAACAAACCAGTCAGCGCGAAAATTCCGCCATGGATCGATCTGGAAAAGAGCAAAAAGGTAGGATCAAAGGCCAGAGCGAAAGCCAGGATTATGGCTGTTTTATGCCCCAACCGCTCCCTCCAGACCAATGGCAGCAGCACAATTGACGCGCCAACCAGGGCAGGAACCAATCGGGCGAGGAAATCCGTGGCACCGAAGAGGAAGAACAAAAACCCCGTCAGGCCGGTATAGGCCGGCACCGAGCTGGTGGCATGGCTCAACCTCTGCGAGACCTGAAGTGCCTGGTTGACCAGCGTTAATTCATTTTGTGTGTAAACCATCTCGTTGAGCAAAACAAGCCTGACCACCAACCCGAGTGCGAATGCGGGTAAGAACCAGACTGACCAACCCTGGTGCCATGTGGTTTGAATTTTTTGGTTTAGATTTTCTCTCCGACTGTTCATTTTATGGTGTTGGGACCTCATAAATATCTACTGTGGCTGAGTCAAAAACCTTGTCCATATTCGCCACAAATTTTGCTTCGTCAAGCTGGTAAGTTTGGCGCTCCAGTTCTCCAACCACAATGTAACGAAGATTATAAAGGTCGATGATGGTTTTGGCCTGGTTCCAGTCTGAGGTGCTGAACAGCACCCTTAGATCGGACTGCCTGCTTCCAATTTCCTCATAACCTCCCCGCCACTGGGATTCATGACCGACCCAACCCAGAATCGTAGGCATGCCCGAAAATGTTGAAATAATATTGTATGTCGTGTAACTACCGCCCGTTTCAGAGACAGCTTCAGCCATGATAGCGATTGGCGCTTCAGCCAGCCACTCAGCTGCCGCCATTTCGTCCGCTGAAAACTGATAGAAATCCTGCTTTCCATCCAGCGAGTAGCCATCCCGCGGCTGAAAACCTTCGGTCTTGTTCCAAAGCTCAATCGCCGGGTAAATCAAGCCGACCGCAAGGCCTGCCAGACAAATAACCCCCAGCGCTGCCCGATACCTCTTCTGGATCAAGCTCTGCAGCAGCCAGACCAGGAACAAAACCGGAATTAGCAGGAGCATAAAATCCAGCCGGTTGCTTCCAAAGGCAATCTGAAGCGCTTCCTTTTGCTGCATAAGTGAAACCCCAAAAACAAACAAACCGGCCAGAACCAGCGCCAAAGTAAAAAATCGCGTATGGCGTGGCTCAGCCTCCTGCAGGAATCTGGCGATTATATATGCACCAGCCAGGGACCATAAGATCCAGGTCTGAAAGTAAAACTTAAAAATCGTGTTCATACGTGTGCCAAACTGGTCTCGCAGATAGACAAATTCGGGCACGACCACCAGCAGCGCCCCCAGTAATACCAGCATCAATACAAAGCCATTGCTATCGATCTTAAACTTGGTTGTAGCCTGGATAATTTCAGTGCTTTGCACCTCAGGTGATTGAGAATTTTTTACTTTGAAAATGAAATAATCAAACGAAAGCCAAATTACCAGAAAAAGTGTCAGGGCAGTGCCGGGCGCTTTAAATCGTTCCAACAGTGATGCGGTCAACAAAGTGCTGTTGTCCGTCGCGCCCTGCAATCCATTAAGCAGTGCGTCGAGTGATCCAAACCTTCCAGCCACCCAGCCCAAGGCCCATCCAGCCATAAATAGAAGCCCGAAAAGCGAAGCTGTCATCAGTAGCGCATTGACAGATGGAAAACGTCTGTTCTTGACCTGCCTGTAAACCAACCAGATGAGGATCGGTACCAGCAACGGACCAAACATGATCCACAAATAAGTGCCCCTTGTAAAAAAAGCAAGGCTGGGCAGCAATCCGCCTGCCTGTGAAGAGAAACTGAGGTAGAAAGGCAGGTAAGCCAAAACGCTCAAAATACCACCGACAAGCGAGAGAAAGACCAGATGCCAGATGCGTTCAGCGCGCCAACCGTCCGAACTGGTTTGCTTCCAGATAAAAGCCGCAGCCATCAGCAGCAGGTAGAAAGGGAAATCCCAGGTGTTGAGAAAAGCAATGCCGCCGAGCGTGATAACCGCCATCACGGCGTTCTTCCAGTTGATCGGAACGCTTCGATGCAAAAGACGAAGGTCACCTTGCCAACCTCCGAAAAGTGCATTCAAAGCCTGCGCGATTGCCAACAGGACAAAGGGCATCCCCAGCAAATGTGGATGGATATCAGCAAGCAGATAGGTAAAAAAGGGAAATTCATCGATGATTTCTATCGCCGAACCGTCCAGACGAAAATCCTGAACCACTCGGCTGGCCTGCCACCACGACCACCCGCCGCGGTTTGGATACCAGGACAGGCTGAAGGGTTCGGTGGTCAGCGCCGGGATCTGCAGATTTTGCCAAATGTCGGGGCTGAGCAACCCGCGACTGTACAGCACATCCAGCAAGCCAAACCAATTGGAAACGATCAGGATCAGCAGCGGAGCCAGCATTGCCAGCGAAAAGGCCCGACCCTGGGTCTCCGTTTGATCTCCAGGTTTTGCGTTTTTTACCAATAAATCCCAGACAATGCCGTAGGCTCCTACAGCTGTCAGCCCAAACCAGGAAGCGGAAACCAGGTTATAACCAACCGATGAAACCACCCCGCTGACGCGAATTAGCAGCGTTGAGATCAGATAACCAAAGTAATAATAGGAGATAGAATAACCAGACAGCCATGGATCGTGTGGTGGAATGGTTGGCGATTTGAGAATGCCATTGATGAAGGCCATTTCCATAAACTTTTCAGTGTGAATTATTTCCGGATTGGCTGCTCGCACCACAGCCCAAATTGCAAAGGAAAATAGAAAGACCAGCTCGGTGCTGATCATAACCCTTCGATTATCCTCAACCCACACTCTCAACTTCTGAAAACCAATTTTCCAGGTAACAAACAGGTTGAAAAGCAGCAGTAGGAGCAGAACTGTGATCGCGCTCGCCAGGTCATTTCTTAAAAGTCCAATTGAAGCCAACCACCAATAAAAAAAGCCCCACAACAGCAAGCCGACCGCTTTGGAAAGATACACTCCCCGGGAGCGCAGCTTCTGGAAAAGCGTCCACGTGAGCGGAAGACTGATCAGTCCGAGTATCTCCAAAAGTAAAAACCACTTTAAAAAGTCGATCATGCTTTATCTGACCCTGTATATGACGGTATCTTCGTCGCTGTAGGCTTGATCCCAGAGTGTGCCCTCAAAATTCTCAAACTTTGCCAGTGCTTCCGGAGGGTAAAAAGCCTGCTCCTGCTGCCCGACGATAATATACTCCACATTGTACCTGTCGAGATACTCACTCAGGAACCGCTGGTCCATACTCAAATAAAAGGCGTTGACCTCATCGACGCGTTCCTGAACCGCGTTGTCGCGCAGAATCGCCCGCTGCTGCCGCTGATGATAATTCCAGCCAACCACGCCCGGCAAGCCGGTATAGATAGTATAGCGGTTGCCCCAATAATACTCATAAGCCTGAGCTTCAAGGATGACCGGCGAACCTTCTACGTGGTCCTGCAGCCATTGGATGGCCTGATAATCCTGCCCCAGATCCATCACCACGCCATTGACTGCGAACGCAGAAGTCTGCATGTACTTCATCCCATCCAGGGTCTTAGGCGCATTCGGATCCATCCGGTCAGATATCTTATCTGCTGTGGCCAAGGCGGGGAAAAGCAGTGCGATAAACCCCAGAACGAAAAAGACTATCTGATAGGTGATTTGTACCCGAGGTCGCCATTTTGAAAGGTCGCGCCAGAGGATCACAGCCGCAAGTCCCATCGGCAGCGTGAGCAGCATCCAGGCTTGATGATAGAGTTTGAAGACCACGTTCATGCGCCCGATGTCCCCCACCAGGTAAACAAGCTCGACCACCAGCGTCAGAAGCAGCCCCGTGCCGATCATAAAATATGCCAACCGTTTGCCGTCATCTTCAGAAGTCAGGAGCAAAAAGAGCGCCAGCACACACAAGGGCAGCGCGACCAGTGCTACGGTTACTTTAAGTAATAGCAGTACCAGGAAACCAACCAGGATAAAAATCATCAATCCGATTAGCGGATCTTTATACCTGCGATATTTCTTCAATTTTGAAAGACGGGTGCAGGCCATCCACTGGTAGGTCTCCCATGCGAACCAACACGCGATCACAAATAAGATCAACCCCCAATGCAGTAGGTAAGAATACAGCGGTGTGCGGGGCCCATTCCAAATTCTGACCGAATTGTAGCCGGGGAAAAACCAGCGATTAAAATTGAAATAAGGCAGTCGGCTCAACAAGAACAGGCTCACAGCGCTCAAGCCAGGGTAGATCCATCGATTTGCCCATGCCGGCAAAAACCGCCAATTTATAGCTGGGAATTTATGCCAACCGAAATACACCAGCACCGCCACAGCCAGGGCGGTAAAGGTCAGATAATCCCAGGTGTTGGTGGGTTGTAAGGCCCCTGAAACGACCGCGCCAACCAGCAGGACAGGCATGATGATACTTAATAACAGGCTCGAGGGCTTCTTCGGCTCGCGCTTAAGCAGCATAACCAGCGACAAACACCAGGCTACTGCTGCCATAACCACCGGCATGGCGATCAGATGGGCATGGAAATCAGCATACAAAAACGTAAAGAAAGGGAACTCGGTGATTGGTTCACCCGGGATCATCCTGCTGGGGTTCCAATACCAGGTTCCCGCCGCGATGGGCAGGGGTTTCCCCTGGAAAAGTTGTCCGATTCCCCTGAGTATCCAACCCAATTGTTGGCTGAGGCTTGCTCCCGCAGAACTGGTCCCAGCTGACCCCAGGGCTTTCAAACCGCCGCTAATGACAGCGATTTCACCCAGGTTGCCTACCAGTGCCAGAAAAACCACGCTGGCAAGCCCAGCCCAAAATGCCCAGCCGAACCACTTTTTGGTGTCCTCGACACGATTTTCAAGCACTGCCTTGCCAAAATTCCAGCCAACGCTGAAAGCGCCCGCGACGAGCATCGCATACCACAACGAGATCAAAATGTTGTAAGCAACCGCCGGCACGACACCCAATAGTTTGATTGGCAGTCCTACCAGCACCTGTCCGTAGTAGTAATAGTTTATGTATCC
>CAZHXQ010000017.1:0-10935 GCA_964536465.1 uncultured Anaerolineaceae bacterium | reverse complement strand
AGCGTACCAGGGATCATAAGCCGGGAAGATGCTGCTCTTGATAACCGCGTTGAGATAGCTGAAATCCATCGGCTTCTCACCGCCTCGCCAGGGATGCCACAGGTCAGGGTTTTGATAGCGAATCCAAAGGAAAAAAGCAAACGCGAGTAGGAAAAAGACTTCTTCAAGCAGAAACTGCCGCCATAAGTTTCTGATGTCTTCCCACAGGTCTTGCCTTGTCAGCCAGGCCACGATTATCGAACCAAGCAGCATGACCAACAAAACAATCCACAGCAGCATGCGGGTTACCTCGAATTTCGCTGAGCCCAGGTTGAAGACGACCAAAGCAAAAATCAGCAACCCGATTATCCGGGCGAAAGCATAACCTTTATCCTGTAATCCTGGCAGTGCCAGGCGCACGATCGGGAACACACAAAACCCCAATAACCAGAAAAATAGATAAAAAACGCTCACAGCCAACCAGGTGTGCTGATTCAACAGAGATTCGCGGTCAAATAGCTCTGCCCAGGTTCCGCCTTCCTGTTGGGTTTGCAGGTCTTCCTCTGAAAGCATCAATCCATCACCTGGCCCGCTTTCGCCTGCCACATAGCTATCAGCCTGTTTTGGGGTCAGGTAAACTGCTTTGCTCACGTCAACCGCACTGAGCAAATCCCAGGTTTTCTGGCTGTCGTATGTATCGGTTTTTTTGAAGATCAGTACTTTGGGATGGTCATAAACCGAAAAAGCTTCTTCCGCGTATTGATCGTTGAACTCAAAGTCGCCCAAATTTGGGTAAGAGGTGAAAGTTGCAGCTAATTCGAAGCCCAGCCTGCTATTGAAATCACCTGGTTCAGCCTGGTAATAGCAATCAACCGTCTCTTGCCCCTCAGGGCAACCCAGCAACTCGCGGTAGAAAAATGTGCTCAAAGGATAGCGTTCAGGCACGCGCGGAATAGTGCCAAACTGCCTGTTAGAGCTCATAAAGATGTAATCTGCCTGATTCAAAATTGTATAGAAGCGTTGTGTTTTGCTGGCGTCGTCCGGCCAGTACATTTCAAAGTTCAGATCGCCCCGGAAGATTCCTGCGTTCTCCTGGTAAGCCACCAACGAAGGTCGGGGAAGCGGAATCCCATCATCCCAGCTGCTCTCCAGAGCAACTCCTGGCGTATGAATCATGATCTGCCCATCGCCCTCCAACAGTTCGATGGTCAGGTCCAAATCTTGAATATGATCATCGGACTGGGATTCAGGCTCCTCCAGGTAGAAGACGGCTCTTTCTCCGCGCACTGACCCATCACCGAGGAAGTCGCCTTCAGCATAGCCAACCCGCGAGACAGGGCCCTCTGCAGTATTGGCTGTCAGGGTCAAGCGCAATAATTTTTGGCCCTCGCTCTGCTTCATATCCAACAGGTAAGGGATTTCTACCCTGAGGATGTCTTGCAGCGGCTGCGCGTTGACCTTCATGTTATAGGCGTGATCCGGGCTAATGGTTTCATTGATTTTTGGCAATGCTTCCTGCCGGGTCAGCCCCTCGTCGTAATAGAAATTCATCACTGGCACGCCGCTCAGGTAAGACTGGGAATCCGGCGTCATCACAGTCAATTCGAATTTGTAAAGCTGATCTTCAAGCAGGTTCAAAGCCGGGTTGAATTGAAATGCCAAAACTGATTGGGTATGACCATCTATAGCTATGGGGTTTTGCGCGATCATAGGTTGGTCGCTGAGAGCCTGACCGGTTTGAACATCCAAAACACGCAACTGATATTCCACGGTCTCATTGTTGGGCGAGACCGATTGGGCAGCCGGGTAGGTAAGGTCCGTCAAAAAGCCGTCGGCCCTGGCTCGGTAAAGTAAAGTAAGGTTTTGACCATAGTTGAGCACGTTCAACGCCCGGTATTGCACTGGAAAATTGCGTTCCTGTCCGTCTGATTCGATTACCAGGTTGATCGGCCCCTCAAGATTTTCGTAGATCCAGTCTGTGGCTGCTACCCTGGTGACCGGTCTGGTGTAAATCCGGGTGAAGGCAAAAGCCCAGCTGTTCGTGAGCAATAAAACCACCAGACTTAAGACAACTCCTACCGCTTGAATTGCCTTCCTGGAGATATTCAGGTTAAAGAATCTCAGCCCGGATTTGCTGCTTACTAACTGCTCAAGCCCCCAGGCAGCAACGATAGCCATAATTGGGTAGAGCAATAAGAGATAGCGCATGGCGGAAACCCAGGCGAGCCCTTGCCAGGCAAAATACAACAAACTCCAGACCCACAGAGGTAAATGAAGATACTCTTTGCGCCTGAAAATCTTTGCAGCCATTCCCAGCCAGGAGAGCACGAAAGTGACACCCCAGGGCAGGCCAACTCCCCAAACAAGCAGATTATAAAGTGAAAAAGTACTGGCTCGCCGGGTCCACTGCAGGGCCGGCGGAAAGTCAACCTCACCGGTGCTCTGTGCCTGCAGAGTCTTCAAGCCGTTCCACCAATCCGGGTTAATACTCAGATTAAGAAATCCTGGCCCTGCGAAAGCGTAGGGCTGCAGCAAACGAAAAGTCAGGAAGCTGACCGCTGCTGCCAAAACAATCAGACCGATTGTTCTTCCAAGATTAATGTTTTTGGCAGCTTTACCACTGTCCAGCTGCCGCGCCAACACTGCTAATGGCAATAAAACGGCCAGAGAGACTGCATTGATCTTCGAGGCCGTGGCCATTCCCAGACCGAGACCAAAGAGCAAGTAAGGCCAAACTTCATACCAAACATACCTGAAGTGCTTTTCCTGATTATTTATCAAAAGATTTCGCCTCAGGATGATCACCGCCGGGAGCACAGTCAGCATGCCAAAAGTGTTGGTGAAGGTATCCACAGTCATAAAATGGGCTTGCTGAATCGGCAACACCGCGCAAGCATACAGCCCCGCCGCGAGCAGGCCCACCCAGCGGTTGTACAATTTATAGCCTATCAGAAAGACCAGAATCACCGTGAGCAGATCAAAAAAAGCTGAGAGCTGCCTGCCGACCAGCGTAATTGGGTCGT
The DNA here is from genome assembly GCA_964536465.1 of uncultured Anaerolineaceae bacterium. Taxonomy (GTDB): domain Bacteria; phylum Chloroflexota; class Anaerolineae; order Anaerolineales; family Anaerolineaceae; genus Mesolinea. Next base: position 7,933 of record CAZHXQ010000017.1, on the reverse strand, counting down.
AACCTACCTGCCCGAGCCACTCTCCGACGTAGCGGATTAAAAACAATGGAAAAGTACCATACACAAAAAAGGTAAAGCCGTGGTTATTGGGGTTCAGTGCCGAATTCTGGGTGTCGAAATATTCGCTTGCGCTCTCAACTGGCTGAAGGCTGTTCAAAACCATCGAGAGGTAGCGCTCATCCGGATGCAGATGATAATTCTCATCCCAGTTGAGATTTAAGAAACGAAAATAACCGCCCGTTATCAGGATTATTGCAAGCAAAAAAACTGTAATCAAAGCTCGGGTGCTTGTTTTGGTGTGCAGACCTTTCTGCTGTTCCTTTTCCATAAAAATCACTGGCTCACAAGGTAAATCATAAAGTTTTTATCCGGGTGAAGGCTTTGGTATGTCGTCGCAACCCCACCAGGATAGAGGGATTGTAACTGACCCAGACTTTCCGTGTCAGACAGGTGTAGAAGAAAAATCTTGGAGATTTGCGGTTCCAGCGTGCTGCCCAGATCCTGGGGCAGGATAGATAGGTTGCTTTCTGGCTGACCCATGGTTATGGCAACAGAACGCGCGTCGACCCAATGGGGAAAACCGACCACAAACGCCTGGCTATTACCTGATTTTCCGATATCATAGTTGCGGATAACCTCGGCCATCTCGCTGGCATTCCATGCCGAAGCCTGGTAATTGCGGGTATAGGTGCTGTTAATCAGGCCGAAATTATTCAGGACAATCAGCACACCAAAAATAGCGATAAAAAACACTTTTCGGACCCAAATATTCTCTTTGCCCACAGACGCAAGCCTTTCAGCAGCAAAACCAAACCCTCTACCCGCGATTAAAATAGCAGGTATGGCAGCCCCCAGCGCCCGGCTTAAGGATGGGTTTTCCATCGGCTGCGCGATCGAAAGCGCGGATGGAACCAACATAATTACAAATAAGAAAACAAGTGAAAGTGCTTGCTTGCGGTCACTGCGAAGGTCATGCAACAGCGTGACGCATAGTCCAAACAAGAAAAACGCCGCGCTTACCCAATCCAAGGCTCCCCGGCCGCCTATCCCGTCTACCCAGCTGCTGCGGTTAGACCAATTCACCATTCCCAATGCGGAAACAAGATTTCTGAAAAACGTGATCAGCGCTCCAATAAGACCCGAATCATTTGGAGCAGAAAGCTGGTCGATGATAAGTGCTATCCAACCTGCTGGGTTTAACGCGATTACAAAAATCAGCGGTAAAACTACTACAGAGCCTGTTAATAAGCTTATACCTATGCGCAACGGCAAGGTTATTCCAGCCTCATCACCTTCCTTACGATTGGCATACAAAATGCTAATGATCAAGTTGGCGATTACCAGTATAATGAAAATTTTGTTAGTCAGCAGCCCCAGTGCGGTCAGCGCTGAGGCGATGAGCAAAGAATTCAGATCGTCATCCTGCAGTGATTTAAATAAATAGTAGAGTGCCGGCAGCATAATAGGAAGCACCAGACCATAGCCTAAAACCGCCCTCTGTTGGAGGATTGACCAAAAGCTTACACCTAACATTAAGGCGCTGATAAAACCTGCTGTTTCGTCAAACAGGCGCTTGCCAAGCATGAACATATAAATTACTGCGACCAATCCCGCCAAGCCATAGGCAAGTTTCAGGCTCGCAAAGCTGAGAGGGCTTGCCCTAAAAACATTGACCAAAGCTGCCCAATAATAACTGAGCGGTTCACTGACAACATTTCGAGGGAACCACAATCCGCTATCCCCGTTCAAAATGCCGTCAACAGTGTAATAACCTTCCACCTGAGAACTGATGATCTCAGGAGGCACCTGTTCCAATCTTCCCAATTGAAAAACCAGCACAACTGCAATCAAAATCCCATATACGATCCACTTTCTCGGGCTTGACAGAAAGTTGCGAAAGACTGATTTGATGTCCGGCCAGTGAAATCGGTCAGCCTGAAAGAAGGCGCCCACGACGGCGACGATGCTGGCGAGCCAAAGCAATCCGGCGAGCGAATTTACTCTACCCTGCCGATAAAGCAAGCTCGCGGCGACTGCCAAAACGAAAGCCGTCAGTACCCAGACCAAACGCACGCCCACGTGGTTGATCTGCGCCTGGGCAGATTTACCCTTCAGGTTTTCATCTACGGCCGACTTTTTACGCAAAAAGGCGATCAGTGCCAGGACAAATCCTGCCATGATCAGCCCTATTCCCAACCATCCCAAGGACTCTCTCAGGAATTCAATCAGGAATTGACCCAGCAAGAAGAAAATTAACGCAACTGTCAGATACTTGCTTTCATTGGTCTGTAGCGCATGCGCGTCTCGACGTCTATCGAAGCTTGCAGTCTCTGGAGGTACAGTATCTTCACCGGGTCTGCTGAAATAACGCTGAAGCGCTTCCAGAACGGTCGGATCATGCTCCATGGGCGTTTGGTCTTGGTCCATGCGCTAATTTTAGTCTCTAATCAAGAGGTTGCCGCTGGCACCCTCTCGAAAAACAAGTAACCCAGGTCCGCGTGAACCAGGTTCTCATACTTCCTGACCTGGTAACCAAACCGGGTCATCTGTTTGACGAGCTGCTGGTGGCAGAAGCGCTCATCGAGGTCATGGTACTCCATGATAATACGATCGATCTTATCAAAGAGCAGCGCGTCCTGGTTCATCAGGATCTCATATTCTGCCCCTTCGCAGTCGAGCTTCAAAAGATCAATTTTTCCACCAACTTTTTCAGCGACCACTTGTTCAAGCGTGATGACTGGAATACTGGTCTCTTTGATCGCCAGCAGTTCAGCCGATTGCGAATTCCCGCTGACCGCCTGAAGAGGTTCGTTATTGAGGAAGTGGAGCGGGATCTCGCCTTCTTCCTTCCAAACACCCAGATTGTAGGTTTCCACCCGGTTTAAATTATTGGCGCGCAGATTCTGCCTCAGGATATTGAGGCTGCCCGGATTGGGCTCAAAAGCATGCACAATGCCAGTGGTCAGTTTCAAAGCCGCTTCTATGGTAAATTCGCCAATGGCTGCGCCGATATCCACCACCACCCAATCGCTTTGGATCACGGTCCCCAGCCTGGTATAGAACTGGTCGATCAGGGTTTCTTTTACAGACCAGGCTTCCATCTTGCTGCCAACTCCGATTTTAAGGTTATCGCGCCGCAATTCCAGCCATTTCACGCCCACAAAAGGCTTGCCGAGGAAGATTTGGAACAGAACCTTCCAGTTCTTTACTCCAACCAAAAGCTCTATGATTGACCAGAGATAATATGAATATTTTCGAATCGCTCTCACGCTTTCCTCCTGGCAATATAAAAAGTACAGCTTCCTTCTTGGTCGTAAGGTTCAGCCACCAGCCGCGCGATTTCATCAAAGTGGAGAAAAGGATTTTTACGGCTCTTGAATAAAACCCACTTTCCCAACAGCTTTTTCCAGAGCAAGTTTGGCAGTCCGGCTGCGTGACCGCGTTCAAGTTTGTGCAGTGCGCTGATCGGGAAATAATGCCAGTAGTCCACCTGGTCAAAACCCGCCTTCTGCAGGCGTTCTACCCACACCTCAGGTGGGTCAAGGTTGACGTGTCGTGCAATCTTGTTAAAAAACCGCGAGTAAGCCGCGCCAAGGCCTTTCAACCCCAGGTAACCAAAAATTTTCATGCCCCAAAGATCAGTTACAAATCTGCGGTTCGGAACCGCGAAAAAGAATTTTCCACCTGGTTTCAACACTCGCCCCACCTCATCCAGGACGGACTGTACCTCAGGGATGTGCTCCAACACCGAATTGCTGATCGCGCTGCCGCAGCTGGCGCTTGCAAGCGGGCTACTGGCGCCTTCTGCCTGCACCAGAAGTGGATACACTTCTCTCGCCTTTGCTTCCTTCAACGGCTGCCACCAGGGATCCGTGCCGATCACGTTTTCACCGTTAAACAATGCCCAGGCGAAGTGCCCATCGCCGGCACCCAGATCATAGATTGGTTCTTGCAACTCCTGTTGCTCGTAAAAGCGTTGTTCAACCGCCCGCAGCATGCCTCTGAAGTAAGGTAAATGGAACAGCTGCTGTTCGCAGATGCGGACAATTTCTTTTTGCGTTAATTCAGTCATGCCCCACCAATAGACTCATCAATTCCTCATAACGGCGCGCCACAGCCTCTTGCTGGAATTTTTGCAGGAACTGGGTGGGGATTATGCGATCTTTTTTACCTTCACTCAGGATCTCAATCACTGCCCGTCTGATTGCCTCTGCATCTCGGATGGGGACTATCTTGCCCAAACCCGTCTGGGCAACTGGCTGCCGGACGCCCGGCAGGTCTGAAGCCACCACCGGTGTTCCTTGCGTCATCGCTTCAATCTGGACTATTCCATACGACTCGGTTGCGTTCAAACTTGAAAACACCAGTACATCACACGCACCAAAGAAAGCTTCAAAATCCTCATCGCTCAAATATCCCAAAGACTGCCACTTTTTACCGAAGGGTTCAATCTGCCGCTCTACCTGGGATTGGTAGTTTTGTTCTCCGATAACCGATTTCCAGGCGCCGGCATGCACCACGCTTGCCTGTGGGAAGGTTTGCAGAATACCGGGCAGAGCCATGGCGAGGTATTCGTAGCCCTTTTCCGTGGCAACCCTGCCGGCCAGTCCAATCACCTTGTCGCTGCTCTTTAACCCAAATTTTTGTCTGAAGACCTCAATACGTTCCTCCGGAACGAGCTTTACCTTGACTGGTGTGGGCACCTCAAAAACCTTTTCGAGATACAGGCTCAACACAGGTGAGTTTTCAGCATAATCCAGGGAATTCTGGACAATCAGGTTAGCGTCCCGGACTACTTTTCTACTGATCGCGGTCGTAACCAACCCAGCCAGGCGATGGAGCCAGCCAGCGCCCATAACCAGGTCACAGTGGTACGTTACCAGCACTGGCTTTTTGATCTCTTGGGCAATCTGGCTGAGCAGCAGGCTTTCGAATTGAGGCAGGTGAAGATTGATCACATCAGCCCAGGCGATCCACTGTCGGGCAATTTTGTTCAGCGTAGGCATCAGCACACCTTTTGAAAGCTTTACAGCCACAGGCACGCGGACGATCTGAAATTTTCCGTGAGGTTCGAGCTCAGCCAAATCTTTTCGGTGCTGAGAAGTCAGCACCACCACTTCATGTCCGCGCTCCGCCAGAGCTTCCGCCAGCCGCAAAGCGTAGATGGAGAGACCCGAACTGTAAGGGTAAAAATAGGTTGCGGATATCAGGATTTTCATGCTCACAACTCCTTTCTGTGTTGGATGGTAACCGCCTTTTCGACCATAGAGCTCAGGCTTTGGCCCGTTTTCAGCAGCGCGATCGCGCCAAGGGCGGCGGGAATCACGATTTGCACCAGGTGAACAACCAGGGCCATCGCCAGAGCGGGTGCCTTATCCACCCCCACCAGCGCGTAGGCTCCAACCGTTCCAGCCTCAAAAACGCCCAGTCCGCCGGGGGCGGCGGGCAGCGCGTTCACGAAGGCGCTTGCTGGAATCACCACCATTGGCCACCACCATTCAGAGGTCTGCAAAATCGCGCTCTGCAAGATAAAAAACTCAATCATCGAAAAAGACCAGCTGACTGCTAAAATCAAATAAGCCAGCGCAAAACGTTCTGGTTTGATAAAAAACTGAAACCCGGTCAGGAGTTGTTCCAAAGCAGGGATGACCTTGTTAACCATTAACTTCGACTGATTGAAACGCCCTCGCAGCCAAAGAACAACTTGTTCCTTGTTTCTGGTGGCGTAGAAGATAAAAGCAATCACCAACGCCAGGAGCAGAATGCCGATCCAGGCAATCTTTTTAAGAGCCTCGTTTTGTATCAGGAAAAAAAGGCAGAAAACTAAAAATGAAAAACCGACCAGCAGATCCAAAATGCGCTCTGCCACAATTGACGCCAAGGCTTCCAAGTAACTTAAGCGCTGGCTTCCTCTTTCCGCCAGGAAGGCTGCCCTGCCAAACTCACCCAACCTGAGAGGAATAACGGTATTGAGCAGATAACCCAGGTTCATCCCCCAAAATGTATTCATAAAACTGATTTTTCCACCCAGAATGATCCAGCAAGTCAGCCCTCTCAAGACCAGGCCGACCGAAAAACAAATCAGGATGAGTACAATTGACCCCACGGATAGTTGTCCAAAAGCATCCCCCACAGCTTGAAAGTCCAGTTGTCTGGTGACCAGCCAGATCGCCAGGGCACTGATCAGCACGGGTACGCCAATTTTGACAAACCGGCTCGGGCCGGGTTTCACTTGCGGGTCGGGCATTAATCCTCCAGGCGCAGGATTGCCATAAAAGCTTCCTGGGGGATCTGCACACTGCCGACCATCTTCATGCGTTTCTTGCCTTTTTTCTGCTTTTCCAACAACTTTTTCTTACGGGTGATGTCGCCACCGTAACACTTTGCCAGAACGTCCTTGCGCAAAGCTCGAACATTGGCACGCGAAATCACTCTACCCTGGGCATAAGCCTGAATGGGAATCACGAACATCTGGCTTGGGATGATGCCTTTTAGCTTGCTCACCAGAGCCTGACCCTTATGGAAGGCGTCCTGTTTGTGAACAATGGCGGTCAGGGCATCTACCGGCTCTTCGTTGAGCAAAATCTGCAACTTCACCAAATCGCCGGCGCGGTATTCGATAAATTTGTAGTCCATCGAGGCGTAACCGCGGGTGCTGGATTTCAGCAGGTCAAAGAAATCGATGATGATCTCGGAGAGCGGAATCTCAAAATTAAGCTGGACTCGATGGGCGGAGGGATAATCCTGATCAATATAAATTCCCCGGCGCCGTTTGACCAGTTCCATGACCACGCCATAGTAATCGGTTGGAGTGAAGATTTCGAGAGCCATCCAGGGCTCATAGATTTCAACGATCTCGCCTTCATCAGGCAAGTCTGCCGGTGAGTCGATGATGATGGTTGTCTCATTTTTCAGGTCAACTTTGTATTCCACTGAAGGAGCAGTAAAAACAACGTCGAGGTCGTATTCGCGCTCAAGTCGTTCCTGGATGATTTCCATATGGAACAAGCCCAGGAATCCACAGCGAAAGCCGAAGTTCAAGGCTTCAGACGATTCCGGTTCCCAGGTGAGCGAGGCGTCGTTCAGCTGCAGTTTTTCCAGCGCTTCTTTAAGATCGCCATATTCCTCTCCCTCCACCGGATAGACGCCAGCGAAAACCATCGGTTTGGCTTTCTGATAACCCGGCAGCGGCTTATCAGCTGGTTTGGCAGCGTGAGTTATCGTATCGCCCACCCGACAATCGTGCACAGTCTTCAGCCCGGTAGCGATATAGCCCACATCTCCAGCTTCCAGGAGTTGAACGGGTTTCATTCCGGGTGAAAAGATGCCAATTTCAACCGGTTCAACTTTAACGCCGGTGGCCATCATCATAATTTTATCGTTGGCTACGATTTTGCCATCGAAAATTCGAACATAGGCGATGACGCCCTTGTAAGGGTCATAATGGGAGTCGAAAATTAGCGCCCGCAGAGGTTTTTCCTTATCCACCACAGGGGCCGGGACGCGCTCTGCAACCGCCTGTAAAACCGCTTCCACGTTTTGACCGGTTTTGGCACTGATGGCAATGATCTCAGTTTCATCCACGCCAAGCAGCTGCACCAGGTCGCGGGTGACATCTTCCACCATGGCTGACTGAAGATCAACCTTAGTCAGCACCGGGATGATGACCAGGTTTGCTTCCAGCGCGAGGTAGAGATTTGCAAGGGTCTGCGCTTCAATGCCTTGAGTCGCGTCGATGACCAGCACTGCCCCTTCGCAGGCATAAAGCGCGCGACTGACCTCATAGCTGAAGTCGACGTGGCCCGGAGTGTCGATCAGGTTAAATTCGTAATCCTGCCCGGTGGGGTCAGTATAGACCATACGCACAGCGGAGGCCTTGATAGTGACGCCTTTCTCTCGCTCAAGGTCCATTGAGTCGAGCACCTGCGCGACC
>CAZHXQ010000016.1:0-28500 GCA_964536465.1 uncultured Anaerolineaceae bacterium | reverse complement strand
CCGCCTGGATTTCACGCTTTATTCCCCTGGCATCATTGGAATCTTAACGCCGTGTTCCTTGGCAAAGTCAATCGCTTCAGGATAGCCGGCGTCCACATGGCGGATGATGCCCATGCCAGGATCCCCCAGGAGGACACGCTCGAGCCGCCTGGCGGCTTCGGGTGTTCCATCGGCGACGATCACCTGACCGGCGTGCTGGCTGTAACCGATGCCAACCCCACCGCCGTGGTGGAAGCTTACCCAGGTAGCGCCGTTGGCGGTATTGAGCAGGGCATTCAAGATCGGCCAGTCGCTGACCGCGTCGGTGCCGTCCAGCATGGATTCAGTCTCTCGGTTAGGAGAGGCGACTGAACCTGCGTCGAGGTGGTCTCGCCCGATTACGATGGGCGCTTTCAGTGTGCCATCAGCGACCATCTGGTTGAAGGCCAGACCGGCTTTATCGCGCTCGCCGTAACCAAGCCAGCAAATGCGCGAAGGCAGCCCCTGAAAAGGCACCTGTTGCTTTGCCATTTTGAGCCAGCGCTGAAGGTGCTCGTCATGCGGAAAGAGTTCCATCAGTTTTTGGTCGGTCTTATAGATGTCTTCAGGGTCGCCAGAGAGCGCTACCCAGCGGAATGGACCTTTACCTTCGCAGAAGAGGGGACGTATATAAGCCGGTACGAATCCGGGAAAGTCAAAGGCGTTTTCCACGCCCTGGTCAAAAGCACGCTGGCGGATGTTGTTGCCATAATCAAAAACGACTGAACCAGCCTGCTGCATACCCAGCATAGCCCGAACATGTTTCGCCATCGTTTTAAGCGAGAGCCGCATGTATTGTTCGGGGTCACTCTGACGCAGCTGAAAGGCTGCAGTCAGGCTGAGACCCTCCGGTACGTAGGAAAGCGGGTCGTGCGCCGAGGTTTGGTCGGTTACCACATCGGGGACGACCCCACTCAGCAGCAATCTGCTGTAAACATCAGCGGCATTGCCAATCAGGCCGATTGATTTGGGGACCCGATTTTGGAGGGCTTCTTCAACCTGGGTCATGGCATCTTCCAGATCATCCGTCAGGACGTCGACATAACCGATCTCAAAGCGCTTTTGGGCGCGGTCGCGATCTACCTCGACGATCAACCCAACAGCCTCGTTCATGGTAATAGCCATTGGTTGAGCGCCGCCCATCCCTCCCAGTCCCGCCGTGAGCACGAACTTGCCTCTCAAAGTGGACCAGCCTTGTTGTTGAGCCAGTGAGCCTAAGGTTTCGTAGGTGCCCTGCAGGATACCCTGAGCGCCGATGTAAATCCAAGAACCGGCGGTCATTTGTCCAAACATCATCAGCCCTTTGGCGGCGAGCTCGTCGAAATGCTGCTGGGTGGCCCAGGCTGGCACCAGGTTTGAATTTGCAATCAACACTCTTGGAGCGTCGGTGTGGGTGCGGAAAATACCAACCGGTTTGCCAGATTGCACAAGCAGGGTCTCGTCTTCGTTGAGATCGCGCAGAGAGGTCAGAATGGCTTCAAAGGCATCCCAGGAGCGGGCTGCCTGCCCGCGACCGCCATAGACTATCAGGTGGTCAGGGTCTTCTGCCACTGCCGGGTCGAGGTTATTTTGGATCATACGATAGGCAGCTTCGATCAGCCAGTTTTTGCATGTGAGCTGCGTGCCTGTGGGCGCATGGATTTCTCTTGGACCAGACATTGGGTGAGCCTCCTGGATTAAAGTGAAAATTTGTCGTAGTGAGGGTATTATAACAAAGATGACCCGCTCAAACCCAAACAAACTCAGGGTCTGGCTTCGACACTAACGCCGTCAATAGCGTTAACTAAAGTTTGAGCTCGTGGCAATAACCCAGGAAAGTGGTTGTTGCAACAAGCAGGATGAATGGGTTGTGGAAATCGGGCATTCTCTTATAATTGCAATCAAACTTAAGTCATCACCTGAGCTGAAGGATGTGCCTTATGCATCAATATGAATTACCGATTATCGAAGCATTGCAAAATCTGGTTAAAAATTTGCAACCGCTCTGGAGTGCCATCACTTTCCTGGGAGATGAAACTTTCTACCTGCTTTTCATGCCGTTTATCTACTGGTGTGTGGACGCGATGGCTGGTCTGCGAATTGGTGTGATGTTATTGCTCGCAGCTTTCAGCAATGGTTTTCTTAAAATGATTTTCAAGAGTCCGCGCCCCTACTGGCTCAGTGAGAATATCACCGCAGGCGCTGAACACAATTCCTTTGGTCTCCCCTCCGGTCACGCGATGAACTCTGCCGCTGTTTGGGGCTGGACCGCCCATGAAAGCGGAAAAACCTGGGTTAAATGGGTGTTGGGGGTCCTGGTTTTTCTGATTGGTTTCTCCCGGATTGCTCTGGGTGTGCACTTTATCAGCGATGTCTTGTTGGGTTGGCTGGTTGGATTAGTGCTTATCTGGCTATTTGCGCGTACCCTGGTAGGTTTTGGCAAGACTCTCTCCAAAATGTCACTGCTGAACCTGTTGGGGCTGGCGCTGTTGTCTTCTGGTTTCATGATCCTGTTGCCGGTCCTGGTCAAAACGCTTTCGTCTGGCTGGCAAGTTCCTGTCGATTGGATTGAAAAGGCGGGTCCGATTGACCCGCTGAACCTGGAATTCAGTCTGACGGTGGCGGGCTTGTGGTTTGGTATGCTGGCTGGTTTTTCTATCCTGATGCATACGAAGGGGGTCCTGCAAAGCCGACAGGGTGATTGGCAGAAAGTCGCCCGCTATTTACTGGGATTGGCTGGGGTGCTGGCCTTGTATGCCGGGTTGGGAGCTCTTTTACCAAAGGATCTGGGCATGATCAGCATGATATTGCGCTATGTTCGTTACCTTTTGATTGGGCTGTGGATTTCCTGGGGCAGCCCGCTGCTGTTTGAAAAACTTGGTATCGGTGTGATCAAACCGTATCTACCGTCGCAAACCACTGCGGGAACATCAACCAAGTAAAAAGCGCTGGTTTTGGGCTGCCCTTCAGGGTAGGGTCATGCCGAATTCCAGCCGCACCTCAGCGCGCTGGATGTCGTCGTTTTGATAATGGGTAGTGTCCAAACCAATCAATTCAAACCCGCAGGATTGGTAAAAGCGAATCGCCAGGTCATTGCAGCTTTGTGTTTCCAAGACCAAAGCGCGCTGGCCGCTCGCCTTGGCGGTTTCAATCGCTTGGGCGACCAGGGTTTTGCCGATGCCTTGAAAACGATGATTTTCGTCCACCCAAAGGTTTGTGATTCGCAGTCGGTTGTTCCAGTCTTCTTGTGAGAGTTCGATGAAGCCTAACAATATCTCGCCTTCGAAAACACCAAAAGCTTTTGGGGCGGTCAGCCAGTCTGAAAAGAGACTGCTCTCGAAACTTTTGTGCAGGGGTTCTGGCAGGGCTTCCCGCCGCAGCCGAATAACGGTTGCTTCAGGCGTTTTCGAGATGCTGACCGCGTAATGATGGCTGGTTGTGTAACGGAAGAGAAAGCTTTTGCCCTTCCAGCTTTGGTCAAGTTCGCGGATTTCAACCATCGTTGCACCTCTAAACGAAGTCAGCGATGGGCTGGGGATCTGAAGCGGAGCATGCAATTAAAGCGCTTGATCGGTAACACCATCTGACCGTCGATGATCTCAACATACTTAAGCGCGATTTCATCCAGTTTGTCATTATATTTTTCGTCCAGACGAAATTGGCTGCGGATAAAGGCAACCGCTTCTGCTTTGCTGTCTACGGGCTGACCAAAATCGTGGAAGATTTCATCACAGGTGACCTGAAAGCCAGCCTGCTCAAGCCTGCCGCGGACGTAACAACTATCAACACATCGGTCGAGGCGATCCTGCAAACCCAATTCTTGATTAATATTTTGGTGGAAGCCTTCTCGCTCTTTCAAGCCTCTGTTGATGATCAGCCCGCCTCTGCGCGTTTTGCGCAGAAGGGTGTCTACTTCGAGAGTTGTATGCGCGAAATGGTGGTGATAAATCACCACGGCGACATCCCACTCTTGCCCCGGCACATCCGGCCAACAGGCGTGCACAGGCTTGACATTGTCGATCGAATTTTTCTTCAAATCTTCTGCCAGCGACTGCAGTACCGCCTCATTTTTGTCGATGGCCAGAACTTGTTTACACAGCGGCGCCATGAATTGGCTCACCACGCCCACTCCACAGCCGATATCGGCAACCACGTCATCGCTGCGAATTAGTTCGCGCAGGGCCGGCCCATAAGGAACTTGCGGGTAATTCCAATATGCAGCCGCTTTTTTGTATTCTTTGATCGCACTCATTTCAGCCGTCAACCCTGACAAGTTTTTTGACCATCATTTGCCTGAGGTGATGGATTCCACAAGAAAGCGATAGCAATTTGAACATCTCTTGTTTGTAGGTAGGGTCCCACCAGGAACCGGCCAAGCCCGTCACGCCGGTGCCCGAGAAGGCTTCAGCAATCATGGGGGTGGAAGAGCCCACCAGCACGATTTCACGCGCCTTTTTGCACCACTCGAGCAGCTGTTCAAGCGTGCTGTTAATCAGCGTGGTTCCACTGATGACCATCAGATCACATTCAGGCAGCAGTTCGGGTTGTTTTTCCATTGAACAGACCTGGGCAACCCCCTCGCCGCCCTTGAGGGTCAGCCCTCTGTCAAAAATGTACAGCCGCTGGGCCAGTTTTTCCAGGTTTTTTGCCACTGGTGGAATGAAACCGATCATTCCGATGGTGTCCCCGGGGTGGACATCCAAACCAAAAGGTATAGGCGTATCTGCTTCGTCTGGCAGGTTTAAGCCGCGGGTGGCAGCGGCGATCACCGCCATCCCGACTCCGCGCTGGGCGTCATCCTTGCCGTTTACCACCAGGGCTGCCGCGTCGAGGGCGGGCTGGCCGATAATTTCTTGCGCGAAGCCAAAGATCGAGCAACCCGCAGGCAGATTGTGGCGCAGAACATAGGATACTCCGATGTCTCTGCCATCGAGTTCAACCGCGGTTAGCGAGAGCCCCAGCACGGCGTCAGTGACCTGACGTCCCACCAATAAGGGTTCTGCATATTTTAGTACCGAATCGATAATCATAATTTCTCCTATAGTTTTGGGGCTACACACAGCTTGCGCTGAATACCTTCCACCTGGATGAGGCGCATTTCAACACCATACAGGTCGCTGAGTAATTTTTCAGTCAAAATTTGCTGCCAGTCGCCAAAGTGGAAGCGCGCCTGGCGGTCGATTACAGCTACCTTGGCCTCCAACAGCAACACCTGGTCAGGATTATGCGTGGTGAGGACAATGCCATAACCTTCAGCGGCTAACCCCTTGACAAGGCGCAACACCTTAATCTGATTTCCGTGGTCCAGATGAGCGGTGGGCTCATCCATCAGAATAAAGCGGGATTGCTGGGCAATGGCACGAGCTATCGACACTTGCTGTAATTCTCCAGTGCTGATGCGTGTGTATGCCTTGTCGCGCAGATGGCCAATTTCCATCTGTTTCAGGGCTTGTTCGGCCAATTCGTAATGTGCTCTATTTGGTTTTTCAAAAGTTCCAAGCCAGGGGGCACTGCCTGTAACCACATAATCGAGCACGGTGAAGTCGAAGGATGGTTGTAAGGTTTGCGGAACATAGCCAATTACCCGAGCGACATCCCTGGTGGAAAGCCCTGCCATATCTTCCCCGTTTAGCAAAACACGTCCCTGGTTGGGCTCACGCAATTTTGCCATACAGGTCAGCAGGGTGGTTTTCCCGATGCCATTGGGACCCAACAGGCAGACGATCTCGCCCGCTTTAATTTCGAAATCGATGCCTTGAAAAATCTGGCGGCTGCCATCGTAAGAGAATCCGACTTGTTCAAGCTGCATTTGCACAGGCATAGGTTATTCCAGCCGAGTCTTCTGCTTGTAGAGCAAAAAGGCATACAAAGGCGCGCCGACAAAACCAGTCAATATCGATAGGGGAATTTCCATGCTTGTGGCGGTACGCGCCAGGGTGTCAATCAGAAGCATAAAGAGCGAGCCGATGAGAAGAGCCAGGGGCATCGAGCGGGTATTATCACTGCCCCCAAGCAAGCGCCCAAGATGGGGAACTACCAGCCCAATCCAGCCGATGGTTCCGCTAATTGAAACCGCGCTGGCAGTGAGCAGGCTGGCGCAGATAACTACTATGTTTCTCACCTGACGAACATTTACGCCCAGAGTCTGAGCTTCCAGGTCACCAAAGGCAAGAATATTGATTCGCCACGAAAGCATGAGCAACAAGCTTGAGCAAATCACAAAAACCGGCAGAATTGCCAACAATTCTCGTCCCACGATTGAAGAGAGGCTTCCCATCTGCCAGAAGACAATGGATGAAAGCTCGGTTTGTTCCTCTGCGACAAACTTCATAATAGCCAGAACGGAGTTTAAAAAGCCGCCCACGATGATGCCAGACAGCACCAGCATTAAATTGGAACGATTGCGTAAAATACGCGGGACCAGAGATGTTATCAATACTGCTGATATTCCACCGACGAACGCAAACACCTGCCTTGTGGCTAACCCGGCGCCCAACAAGATTGCTCCGGCAGCTCCCACCGCCGCGCCGGACGAAACACCGAGCAAATCAGGTGAGACCAGTGGATTACGAAAAACACTTTGGTAAACGGTTCCTGACAGCGAGAGCATCGCGCCAATCATCACTGAGGCAATGATTCTCGGCAGGCGCACATTAAAGACGATGCTTTCCATGGCAGGGTCAACATTAACGTCAGCCCCCACGCGGGCAAGCACCACATTGAGAACCTTAATCGGATCGTTGCTATAACGACCCAGGCTGAGGGAAACGAAAATGCCGACAAACAACAGTATAGACAAGAGCCAAAGCCATTGTCTATACTGGTTGTTCGCGGAATTCAGTTTAATTTTCAAACTACTATTTTACTACTGGATGCCCAGCTGTTCCTGTGTAAAGGTTTTTCCGTATACCAGCGTGTAGAACTCGTCCACATCCTTCATGAGAGCATCCAGATCATAAAGATCGGGGTGCAGGCTGTGCAAAGCGTAGTTCACACCAAGAGCGACGGCTGCGGTTGGTTGATCCCAGGGTTCCAGCAGGGACGGAAAGGCAAAAACCTGCTTGTTCTGGATGGCAGCGATACTGCTCCAGGCAGGATCGTTGATCAGATCTTCTGCAGTGTAATCAGCATAAGCCGGG
This sequence comes from uncultured Anaerolineaceae bacterium, assembly GCA_964536465.1. Taxonomy (GTDB): domain Bacteria; phylum Chloroflexota; class Anaerolineae; order Anaerolineales; family Anaerolineaceae; genus Mesolinea. The sequence goes on along the minus strand of CAZHXQ010000016.1, from coordinate 21,364 downwards.
AACCAGATCACATCAGGATTCCAGGCGACAATTTGTTCAATGTTGACGTCAATGAAATTTCCTGTACCTTCCACACCGCTGACGGCGTTAGTGCCGCCTCCGGCTTCGATCAGGCTGGTTTGGATCATGGCTGACGGTGCCACTGAGAGCGGGGAGCTGCCGCCCAGGAAGAGCACCGAGGGGCGTTCGGTGGTGTCTTTAACCAGCGTCTGAGCTTGTTCAAGCTGGCTGTCCAAAAAGGCAGTGATTTGTGCGGCGCGCTCGTCTTCGCCGATAGCCTGGCCCAACAGTGTCAGGGTTTGTTTTACGGTTTCAAAACTTTCTTTGCTGTCGAGGATGACCAGGGTAGGGATATTGACTTCTTCGAACTGGGCTACCAGGTCCTGCATTCGTTTCGGCAGGATGGCCAAATCTGCCTCGGAAGCCAAAACGCTCTCGAAATTGATGTTGCTGCCCTTGCCGATTTGAGACAGGTCATCGTAAGAATCGATCACCTGTTCATACAGACCGCGAGACATCTCTTTGTTACCAAAGCCGACCAGGTATTTACCGCCGCCACCCAGCACCACAGCCGCATTGAGTGTGGGGTTATGGGTGCCAACCAATTTGGTGGCAGGTTCTTCCAGGGTGACAACACGACCGAGGACATCGGTAATCACGATAGAGGTGTCAACCTCTTCAACGACTTCTGTTGCGACCGGCGTCATGCATGAACTGAGCAAAAGCATGAAAATGAGAGCCAGTGGAAAAATTACTTGCATTGTGCGTTTTGACATAAAAAAACTCCTTCTCCAGATATATTGAGTGATATTTGCTCATTCATTGAGCAAGGTTCTATTCTAACATCAAATAGCGCTTTATAGCCGAATTACGAGGCAAACCCTCGTTTTTGCTGTGCTCGATTTCGTAGATGGCTGGGGTCAGTTTTATAATTTGCGACTGTCGTAGGCCCAGTGCAGCACTGCCTGCCGCTGCTTTTTGCGACAAGACCAGTCTGCCTGGGGGCAGTTATTTCTAATTTGGGCTATGTGCCTCGTAATGGCCTTCCATCGTTTGATTTGTCTTTGGTCATCGGGGTGTCTCCTGCCGAGATAATACCGACAATACCACTGAAACCAGCCTCTGGGATCGTCGGGGTGAATCCAACCCTTTCTCCGCCAGACAGATAAAGACTGGCTGGCGTTTACCCCAAAAAAATTTAGATGGGGATCATGTTTTTTGGCACAAAGTTGGGCCTTCTCAAACCAGGCTGCAGGGAATTCTTCTTGACAGTCTGTCATATATTTTCCCCCAAAGACACCCAGTTCCAGCATTTCTTTTGGAGTCAGTTGCGGTTTAAACTCGGGATGGAAATTCTGACCTTCAGGCTCTGACAGGTAATAAGTGTAATTTTTCTGCATTTTATCGCGCACAACTACTTTTTTCATCGCTCTCGCATTCCTGGAACAACCCGATGGTATTTGAAAAAACCGATGCTGGCGCAACACCAGCGTTTTACTGACTGGCGGAGAGAGTGGGATTCGAACCCACGGTAGGTACGAAACCTACAACGGTTTTCGAGACCGCCCCGTTCAACCACTCCGGCATCTCTCCGAATCGAAATGCAATTATACCTGAGCAAAGCAGAAAAGAAAGTAAGCGGCGCATCAAAAAAGGTCACTATGAAATTGTCTGCGGTCTTCAACCTCTCGCTTCGGCTGAGACCTAAATGGAAGCAAACCCTGATCTCAAGCTGATTTACAGGTCAAAAGTCTGCCCCTTTTCGGCGTAGATGGGGGTAGGTAAGTCTGGGTAGTGGGCAAGTCGGCTCATCAACGCGGTCGCGGCATCCTCTTCTCCGTGAACCAGGATGAGGTTCTCGAGCGTGTCCCTGCTGGAAAGCGCGTATTCGACAAGCAAATTTTGACCGGCATGCGCGCTGAGCCCACCGATGGTGACGACCTCGGCTTTGCGAAAATAATCTTCGCCAAAGATGCGAACTTTGCGTTCCTTATCGGCCAGTCTGCGCCCGAGCGTATCCGGAGCCTGCCATGAGATGATCAGGATGGTATTGCGTCCGTCTTCGATGTTGTTTTTAAGGTGATGCAGGATGCGCCCGCTTTCGGCCATCCCGGAGGCGGAAATGATGATCATGGGCTCATTCCAATGATTAAGGGCTTTGGATTCATCCACGCTGTGAGTATAGATCACATTGTGATAGTCCAGACTGGTCATGCGGTGCTCTGCTATGAAACGCCAGGTCTCTTCGTCGAAGCATTCGGTATGCTTGCGATACAGGTTCGAAGCACTGACCGCCAGGGGGCTGTCTACCACGACCGGGATTTCAGGAATATCACCGTTTTCGATCGCCTCGCTGAGGAAGTAGGTCAGGTTTTGTGTGCGTCCGACCGCGAAAGCGGGGACGATTATTTTACCGCCGCGGTTGACGGTGCGTTTGACCACGTCGACGAATTCATCATAGGCGTCTTCCATCTGTTCGTGGAGTTTATCCCCATATGTGCACTCCATCACCACGCTGGTCGCGCCATTTGGCAGGACGGGATCGCGCAGGATGGGGGTATCATAGCGACCAATGTCACCCGAATACCAGAACCTCTTCTGGCTGCCCTGATCATTATGGTAATCGAGGATGACGGCGGCAGAACCGAGAATATGCCCGGCTTCGACCAGCTGGGCCAGTACCCCGGGGATGACCTCTTTCTGTTCCTGATACCACAGCGAACGGAACTGCGGCATGGCCATGAGCGCGTCTTTTTGAGTATAGATAGGTTCAAGAGGCCGCAGGCCTTGTTTGCGGCGCTTTTTATTGACATACTTGATGTCATTTTCCTGGATATGACCGGAATCACGCAGCATGATATCCGCAAGGTCGACTGTAGCGTTGGTAGCATAAATCGGGCCGCTAAAACCTTGTTTGACCAGGTTGGGGATGTTGCCGCTGTGGTCAATGTGGGCATGGCTGAGAACCATTGCGTCTATTTCAGCAGGGTCGAAGGGAAAATTAAGATTCACCTGGTAGGATTCTTCCCGCCTACCTTGAAACGTACCGCAATCCAAAAGGAGTTTGTGATCTTGGTGTTCAATCAGGTGCATCGATCCGGTAACAGTTTTTGCTCCACCGTAGGTTGTCAGTTTCATTTGCTTTTCCTCCTGATGAGTTTAAGGATTTGCGGTCCGTATTGTTGGTAACGGTGAGGGTAGTGGCGCATGACCTGCTCCAATTCCTCTGAAGAGGCGGGGTCATGGTGGGCAATCAATTCCACCAGGTCGCGGGAAAGAACGGCATTGGAAGGCAGGCCTTCTTTCTCGCCAATCTCTTTACGCCAGTTGCTCAGCTTCTCACGCAATTTCAACTCACGGTTGCTCAGACGATGGTTCTTGCGCGGTTTCACTGCTACCGGGTTTTCGCGCCAGGCAGCGACCACCTGCATGATTTGCGTGCCATAACGCCTGACCAGACTGGGTGAGGCCGATGGGAGCAGACTTAACTCTTCCAGAAAGTGAGGTTGGGTGGTGGCGATCTCGACGATTGCTTTATCTGAAAAAACCTTAAAGAGGGGCACATCCCGCCGTTCCGCGATGACCTCACGCAGATGGTTAAGCTGCTTGAGCAAACTCAGGGCACTGGGTTTGAGATATTGCGAACCTTTGACCTTCCAGAGGTTTTCTTCGTGGTCTTTCATGGGAAGGGTGACTCGTGCCAGGGCGGCGCTGTCTTCCAGAACATTTTCCAGACGGTTCGCTTCGGTTAATTTTTCGACCAATAGATCGCGAAGCTGCAGCAGGTAGTGCGAGTCGCCCTGGGCGTAGACCAACATCTCTGGGTCGAGAGGGCGTTTGCCCCAGTTCGCGCGTTGGTATTTTTTCTCGATTACAAGGCCGAAATATTTCTCTAACAACGCTGCTAAGCCGATAGAGGGCTCAGCCAGGGCCGTGGCTGCCAGCATGGTGTCGAAAACGTTAGCAAACTCAAAACCAAAATCGCGCTTGAGAGTTGCCAAATCGTAATCGCCGGCATGAAATACTTTTTGAATGGATGGGTCAGCAAACACTTCGCCAAGCGGGCTCAAGTCCTGCAGGGCCAAGGGGTCAAGCAAATAATCCGTCTTTGGGGTGGAAATCTGGATCAGGCAGACCTTTTCCTGGTAGGTGTGCAGGCTGTTCGATTCGGTATCAACCGCAATCGAGGTTTGTTTTTTCAGGTCTGCCAGCATGTGGCTGAGACTTTCTTGAGAGTTGATGATGCGTGCAGGTGGCAGCGCTGATAAGGCCATAGAAATATTATACACTGCCTGTTATTGCCACCCGTGGATGTAAGACCATCGCTTTGTCGGTGGTTTGTTTTGCAAAAATTTTCCACCTGACCGCTACCATAGTATAATTTTCTGAACCATAACTCTCCAGGCTGCTTGTAAAAAAGCGGCCTATTAAACAATGTGGAGCTTCAATCATGCCAAAAATCGAATTTACCAACAACTACGACGATCTTTCAACTAATGAAGGGTTCCGGTTTGAATTCAGATGTGAACGCTGCAACACTGGATACCGCACCTCATTTCAGCCTTATGCCATCGGTAAAGTCAGCGGCGCTCTGGATACCGCCAGCAGTTTGTTCGGAGGCCTATTTAGCCAGGTCTCCACGCTTGGCGAACGAGCTCGCAGCGCTGGCTGGGAAAAGGAACACGAGAATGCGTTCATCAAGGCAGCCGCTGAAGTGCAAGGCGATTTCATCCAATGTCCGCGCTGCTCTTCGTGGGTCTGCCGCGAAAGATGCTGGAACTCCAGTAAAGGGCTCTGCAAAAATTGCTCTCCTGACCTGGGAGTCGAGATGGCAGCCGCGCAGTCCAGCCGGACGGTTGAAGAGATCTGGGCCCACTCAAAAATGGCGGAAGACGATCGCGCGATGCTGAAGGAAGAAAGCTGGCGCGAGGGCGTCAGAGCAACCTGCCCGGATTGCGGAGCCGCTCTCGGAGAAAAAACCAAATTCTGCCCGGAATGCGGGGCAAAAATTTTACAGGTGGTATTTTGCAAGGAATGTGGAGCAAAACTCGAGCCTGGCACCAAGTTTTGCTCAGAATGTGGCAGCAAGGTTGGGGTCTGACCAACCCGGCTGGACCAAAAATCTGCCGCAAGCGCGTGCTGGTGCTATCTGGCGTCATTTGGGGCCTGAATTGCTCAGGGAGTTAATATTTCCAGATAGTTTTGCGGCAACCAACCGATACGTCCCTGGTCGTCGCTAATTTTCACCCAAACCAGACCCTCATAATTTTGTTGGTCATGGTAGACCATGACGGTTTGTGAATAATAGAGCCTGCCAATAGACGGACCGCCTGGCTGCTGATAAAGACCCAACCCGGGAGTTTGAGGCCAAATTATGCGCGCCTCGTAGGGAATCGGCGTGGCTGTTGCGGTTGGCGTCAGGGTGGGCGTGGGGGTCTCCGTAGTTGTAGGACTAGAGCTGGGTAGCGGCGTTCTGGTGGGAGTTGGCGTGGCGCTGGGGCCGGGAGTAGTTGTCGGCGTCAAGGTCGGGGGAACCATCGGGTCGAGTTCCTTGAACAAAACCTGTTCCACTTTCAGAGCAACCTGCCGGTCGAGTCGGGTGGCAATGGACTCCTGCAGGCCGACGATTTCCTGCCAATTTAAGGAGCGGCTTGTGTGCAGGGTCAGCCGCACTTCGAGAACTTGGGGGCCGCTGATAAAAAACGTTTCTTCCAGCTGTGTATTTGGAAGTAAGGCGACTTCTTGCTGCAGCACCGAGTTGATTCGGAGGGTTTCTTCGGTCTGCCGGATGAAGCGTAAACTAAAGAAGGTCAGGAGGACCAAGAGAACAACGACCAGAACGGTGGAGACCCAGAGAGTCGCGGGTACATTGGCGTCACTAAAACGCTGCTTTTTGGAGAAACCCCGGGCCAAAAAAACCAGCCCTGAAGCGAAGGCAATCGCGATCGCATTGGTTAAGAAGAGCAGCCCGGCCCCACTGCTGATCTGCCAGTTTCGCAAAGCCAAACCGATACCTACCGTGCAAACCGGCGGCATCAAAGCGGTGGCGATGGCAACCCCAGGCAGAGCAGTGGAAAGTTTGGGTCGGGTGATCGCATAGGCAGCAGCCAGCCCGCCGGCAATCGCGATAGTCAGGTCTACTGGAGATGACCTTGTCCGCGACATGACCTCCCCCGGCATCTGATTTAAGGAAATAAAAGGCAGCTCGTCATTGACCCAGGTCAGCAACACGGCTATAGCGACCGAAAGCAGCGCACCAATAAACAGGGTCAGGAGGGCGTCTTTGAGCAGCTTTTTTTTGGCGGTGGTTGTTGCCAGACCGATCGCCAGTATCGGCGACATCAGCGGAGCCACCACCATGGCCCCGATAATTACCGCCGGCGAATCAGAAAGCAGCCCTAAGGTGGCAATCGTGCTCGAAAGAGCAACCAGGATTAAATAATCAAAGTTAGCCTTAGAATCATCCTCAATATCAGCGATGATCTTGCGGCGTTCTTCAATAGAGAGCCTGGGAATGCTTCGGATCCATTTGGGTGGGCGGTGATTGTTTCTTTGCATTTATTCCGTCTTTAGATCAAAATTTACCACAGATTCCTTTGTTCATACGGATTAATCTTACTCTCAACAATGGTTTTTTCCTTTTAATAAGATCAGCAATGAATTGATGTGCGCCTGTTATCAGTTTTGGGTTGAGGATAGCCAAAGGAACGCTAAAGAATTTGGTACACTTCTTCATTGAGGAGCTACATATGCGTTTAGTAATGATCAGACACGGAGAACCCGATTATTCTTTACCAGAAAGCAAAGGTTTCAAAGGTCCCGGGAGGGAACTGGCGCCCTTGAGCGCGCTTGGAGTCCAACAAGCTGAAAAAGTGGCCCTGGATCCACGCCTGGAAGGCAGCCAATTAATCGTGAGTTCCCCCTACCCGCGCGCTTTGCAAACCGCCGCCATCATTTCCCGCGTGACTGGCTTGAAAATCGAAGTGGCATTTGACCTGCACGAATGGCTGATCGATACAACCTATGAAAATAAGGACATGGCAGACACGTTGGACGCGGTCAGAGAAATCAGCGCTTTTAAGGGCGTGCGTCGGCAGGGTGCCAGATTTAATTGGGAAGGTTATGATCAAGTTGCTGAACGGGCATATGCAGCTCTGCGTCCATATTTGCATTATGACAAAGTAATCGTCGCCTGTCATGCTTATATCATCAAGCAGTTCTACAACCCGGGCCGGATAGAACACTGCCAGATCGTCGAGGTGGATTTCCACGAAGATTTTACCTGGCCTGGTTACATCGAACACGGAACACGGAGCTGGTGAAATGCGGGCCATTATCCAGCGGGTCAGTTTTGGCAAAGTCTCGGTAGACAACGAGTTGGCCGCTTCAATTGACAAAGGTTTGGTGATATTGTTGGGGGTAGGGCAGGAGGATACCACCTCCAAAGCAGTAGAGCTGGCAGAGAAGTGCGCTCGTCTGCGCATCTTTGAGGACGACGCGGATAAAATGAATCTTTCTTTATTGGATATTGGGGGACAGGCGCTGGTAGTCTCGCAGTTTACCCTCTATGCTGACACCAGCCGAGGTCGGCGTCCTTCGTTTATTAACGCTGCCAGGCCTGAAATCGCGGAACCTTTGGTAGATATTTTTGCCAACAAACTGCGCGAGTTAGGCGTATTAACCGGGCAGGGCGTCTTTGGCGCGCATATGATGGTTGAACTTTGTAACGACGGCCCGGTGACGATTTTGCTGGAAGTTTAAATTGTCCGGGACTGTGCCGCTACTGCCCGCACAGCAGGCTTTTTAGTAAAACCCCCAGACCTTTGAGGAAGCGCTTGTTGAGCAAGTGGTAGATCCCAATCGATACACCCAGCGGTATGCCCCCCATAATAAATGATCTCAAGGGGGCGTTTAGTGTGGAGGCTTCTACTATGCGTCGGGTATTGCCCGAGTTGTCGGTTGATTTCCCTACCAACCTTTCGGCAATTTTCAAGGCACCTTTTGCAATCAGGCGACCGTGCCAGGTGTGCTGTGCCTCCCAAAGGGTCGAATTGAGATCAAAATTCCCGGGGGAGAGCACGGGTGGGCTGACTTTGACTGAACCGGGCAAGTTTTCGAACTGCTCCTGACTGAAGTCAGTGGGGTTTATCGGCAATTTGTAATATTGAGGGGCAACTTGGCGATAATCAGGCAGGCTGACAGGGGTGTGTTCTGATTCGACCTCTACCACCACACTTAAGGGCAGGGCAGTGCTGCTGGTGCCGATCAGGATCTCGTAAATGCCTGGCTCGACCTGCCAGTGATGAGTTTCAGTGTTCCAGTAAGCGAAGTCATCATAACTGAGCCTGAATGACACCTCCTGGCTTTGTCCGGGTGACAGCGCTATCTTTTGGAAGGCTTTCAATTCTCTGGCGGCTTTAAAAACCGTGCTTTGTGGCGGGTTTGTGTAAACCTGGAGCACCTCTTTACCGGCCTGATTGCCGGTGTTGGTCAGGTTGACCTTGAGTGTGAGTGTCTCACCGCAAGGCAGGCGGTCGGCTGAAATCTGCGGGTCTGAAACCGCGAAACTGGTGTATGACAGACCGTGCCCAAAAGGGAAGCAGACCGTTTTGCCAGCGGTGGCGTAGTAACGGTAACCGACAAAAATGCTTTCAAGATAGGCTGTGTTATAGCGTTGGCAGTAACTGGCGCTGGAAGGCACATCAGAAAGTGAAAATGGCCAGCTTTCCGTCAGTTTGCCACTGGGGTTGACATCTCCCAACAGCAGGTCGAGGCAGCCTTCGCCAAAAGCCTGCCCGGCCAGTCCAACAAAAAGCAGGGAACTGACCTGATCCAGCCAAGGCAGGGTCATGACGCCACCGCCCAGCAGGACCACCACCACATGCGGGTTGACTTCAGCCAGGGATTGAATCAGCCTGTTTTGACTGGCGTGCAGGGCCAGATGCGTGCGGTCGTAGCCCTCAGCCTCATCTTCTTCGGTCAATCCTGCCACAACAATCACAGCCTCTTTTCCGCGGGCAGCAGAGCGGGCCTGGGCCAGAAGAGCGGCGTCCTCGATGTCAGAGTCAATTTTGTAACCGGGCAGGTATTGCCAGCTTAACCCGCGCGCTTCGACAGCCTGGGTCAGGCTGACCAGTCGAGTCGGGTTGACGCGACTGCTGCCCGAGCCCTGATAGTGTGGTGTTGTGGCTAACTCCCCCACGATCAACACATCTGCCTCCGGTTTGAGCGGAAGCAGTGAAAAGTCATTTTTCAACAGTACCGCAGATTGAGTGAGAACTTGCCTGGCCAGCTCGTGGTTTTCAAGGTAGGTGTCCTGGGGAGGTTTGTTTTTGTGGACCTGACATTTCTGGATCAGGGCAAGCAGGTTGCTCACCGCGCGGTCGACAAAGCCCTCCTCAATTTGACCCGCGTGGAGAGCCTCAAGCAGCCGCTGGTCACGGTAACCAGCGCTGGAGGGCATCTCGAGGTCCAGACCGGCTTGAACCGCTTCCAGACGGTCTTCCACGGCGCCCCAGTCGCTGATGAAAAGCCCTTCAAAACCCCATTCAGTGCGCGCAATGTCGGTCAGCAGGGTTTTATTCTGGCAAGCGTAGGTGGCATTGATGCGATTGTAAGCGGGCATGATGGTCCAGGGTTGCGCCTTGCGAACCACGATCTCGAATGCTTTGAGGTAGATTTCTCGCAGGGCGCGCTCATCCACCTGCGAGTTATTGATCAGACGACAAAACTCCTGGTTGTTGGCTGCAAAGTGTTTGACACTCGCGCCAACGCCCTGAGCCTGGATACCTTGAACGTAAGCTGCCGCCAGTTCTCCGCTCACGAGCGGGTCTTCAGAAAAATACTCAAAATTCCTGCCGCACAAAGGCGAGCGTTTGATGTTAATTCCAGGTCCGAGCACCACATCGATTTCCTGCAAGAGGGCTTCTCTGCCCAGGGCGGCGCCAAGCTGCCAGAGGAGTTCGCGGTCGAAGGAACACGCGCTGGTTGCCGCTGTGGGAAAGCAGGTCGCCGGAACGCTCTGGTTTAGGCCCAATGCGTCGCTGGGGTCTGGCTGCTTGCGTAAGCCGTGAGGTCCGTCATGAAACAGGAGCGAGGGGATCTTCAGGCGTGGCACCGGCTTGGTGTGCCAGGTGTCCAGACCTGAACCCAACGCGCATTTTTCTTCCCTGGTCAACAGGGGTAAAATTTCTTCAGGCAAACTCATTCTTATGGGCGATCTATAAGACGCCGCTGATCAGCAAAATACCCACAACCAGAGCGATAATCCCCAGCAGAATTAACAGATAAAAATTGCGCGAGGCCTCTTTATCCAGGCTTTCCAGGTTGGTAACAATCTCCGTTCGTTCCTGGGTGGTGTCGGCCAATTTTTGGTAGACGTCGTCAAGCTGGGTGTACTCTTCACGTAAAGCTTCAGAATCGGGTCGGGCGGTGTCTACCAGGTAGCCCAAGGACTTGATCATGGGCTCGGTCTTTTTCTCCAATTCTTTTATTTCCTCATTTTTGGCGCGCAGTTGTTTTTCAAGCGCTTCTATCTGAAGTTGGATGGGTTCTAATTCTTGGGCTTTCTGACTCTCCAGCCGGCGAATTTGATCGCCCAGCTCGGTCACCCGAGCGTTGAGGGTCAGCACCTCCGACTGATTGGCAGGGATCTGCCCAGCCAGTTCGGGCTCGTGGTTGCTTATTTTGAGCAATTGCTGTACCAGCTCGTTCAGGCGGGCATTTAATCTCTCCAGAATTTCTGGACGATCAGGATCGTCCAGCCCCTCAGCATTGATCAGGTCTGTGCGGGTAGCTTTGATGCTGCGCTGCAGGTCACTTTTTTGGGTTGAAAGCGAGTCCAGGTCTGACTCAAGCTGGCGCAGCTGAGACTGGGCATGCTTGAGTTTGGCTTCAGTCTCCTTACGTTGGTCGTCCAGCTGTTCGATCTGGTCGTTAAAGTTGCGCGAGACATCTTCTTGCTGGCTGCTCGCCTGATTAAGTTGGTCTTGCAAGGTGCGGGAATGGTCCTTAATCCGATTAATCTGGGTTTCGACGACTTCGATATCGGCCCAGGCTTGCGCGTAGCTGGGGTCGCTCACCCCCGATTGCCAGGCTTTTTGTCCCAGTTCTTCGATTATGCCGGTTTTGATTCGTTCTGTCTTTTTTGCTTCATTGGAGAGCTGCATATCCTGGATCTTCCACTTGCCGCTTTGGGTTCCTGCCTTAAACCACTGTGCCAGTTTCCCGGTGGTATAAAGCCAGATCAGCAAACCGATCAAAGCCAGGATCAGGAGGATACCAATCACAACAGTGACCCAGTTGGCGGATTGATTTTCCTGCGCGAGCAGATCAGGCAGAAAACCGTTGAATAGTATTGATGAGAGTGAGCTTGCCATGTTCCCTCCAGGATGATTTTATTGAGGAATGATGTATTCAAAGTATACCTTATGGCTGTTGGCTGAAGCAGCTTCCGTTGTGCATAATCGAACAGAAAGCCGCGTTTTCTGTGTTTTGACGCTGACGATTTGGGAGTATCGCGACCTGTCTCAGTCTTCTGGGTGCTCAGCGTCACTGCGGTGGAGCAAAGCGGGCAGAATATTGCGGCTCAGATCGGCAATCAATGCGGTTTTTTGATTGTGCCTCAGAAGTTTGATTTTTATTTCACGCCTGAGAGCAGCACTATGGTCTGGGACCTCTTCGACGTAAAGCAGCTGGCAGGGACTGTTTGCGCGTGTGTATTGCGCCCCTTTTCCGGCGTTATGTTGCCTCAGCCTGCGGAGAGGGTCTGTGCTCCAGCCGGTGTAATAGTTACCGTTCGCGCATTGGACGATGTAGCAATAGTAAGCCACGGGAGCCCGTCAGGCGCCGATAAGAAAATTGACAATCGCCATCAGCGGGCGGCGGATGATGACGCCGAAAAGGTCGAACCCGACCATAGGACCGACAAAAATCAAGGCCAGCAGGACATAAGGACCGTACTGTCGGATCGATTGCAAAGCGCCCTGCCAGCTATGAGGTAAGAAAAATTCAAGCACCTTTTCTCCGTCCAGGGGTGCCAGGGGCAGCATATTGAAGAGAAACAAAGCGACGTTGACGTAAATGAACTCCACCAGAAAGTAGCCCATGGTCGGCAACACGCTGCTGACCTGGTAGGTGACCGGAAACAAGCCGAGTCTCAACAGGAGGGCTGCCAGAACCGCCATGAGCAAGTTTGAGCCGGGCCCCGCGATCGATACCAGCATAACGCCCGCCCGGTTGTTTTGACGAATCACGTAGGGATTAATGGGAACTGGTTTTGCCCATCCGAAACCCGCCAACACGAGCATGAGCGAACCAATCGGGTCGAGATGGCTCAAAGGATTGAGCGTAAGGCGGCCAGCCCGGCGAGGAGTTTCATCCCCAAAACGAGTGGCGACAAACGCGTGCGAAAACTCGTGCACGGTCAGAGCGATGACCAGGGTGATCACTCTGGCGATCAAGGTTGGTGGGTTCAGGTTCATCATACTGTCTCAGCGCTGGGGTTGGCAGACCGCAGGCAGGCGAAAATTATAACATGGCGATGATATAATGCCGTCATGCTAAGCGAGATCAAAGTCGGTGATAAAGTCCGTTTGCGCAAAGCCCATCCCTGTGGGAGTTTTGAGTGGGAGGTAGTCAGGCTGGGCGCTGATTTTGGTCTGGTCTGCCTTAACTGCGGGCATAAGGTATTTTTATCGCGGCGCGACCTGCAGCGCAGGTTAAAAGAGCACTTTCCCGGCAAACCCCAGCAGTAGACTGCACTGGTCTTTAAGCAGAATAAGTTGCTTTTTCTCAGCACGTCACTTTTCCGATTCTCTAAAAATATCCATCAATCTGCTCGGGCTCCATCTCAAAACAGGCAGCTTTCAATTACATCCTTTGCTTGCAAAGCGTACAGCCAGTCTTTCGGGATAGCGTCGAAGCCATACTTGATGCCCGCCAGTCCGCCGGCGATGGCGGCAATAGAATCAGTATCTCCGCCCAGGTTTACCGCCTTCAAGACACATTCTGAGTAGTCCCGAGTGGTCAGCAGGCACGAGAGAGCGGCTTCGAGGGAATCGACAATGTAACCGGAGGATTTGATTTCGCTTTCGCATAAATTAGTCAGGTTTTTCAGGCGCTGGAACGGCTCGGGATAGTCCAGACTAAAGTCCGTTTCTGTCAGCAAGGCGCGGGCGACTCGAATGTAGATCACACAAGCCAGGCGGGCGATTTCGTGAGCGTGGGTGAGGGCGGAAACCTGTTCGATCTGCTCGTCAGTTGCATCGGTAAATGCCAGCGGGAGGAGGCGCATCAAAGAGCCATTGCCGTTTGAATAGAAACCTGTTTCGCCTTTTCCCGTCTCAATCGCCCGTGCGGTTGTACCGCCAATGTCATAGGCCTGGTTGAAGGGAGTATAACGGTTGCGAAAATACCAATCTTCGAAACGGCTGAAAATATCTGCCGGTTCAACCCGTCCGTCCAGCTCCCGCAAAGAATCACAGCTGGCGATGGTCAAAGATGTGTCATCAGACCAGGAGCCGGGTGGCAGATTGAAGGTGCCATAACCAGTCATGCTTTCAATCTTGAAACTGCCACGAGGTTGGAACTGTACCGGTAAACCCAGTGCGTCACCCACGGCGTGACCGTAAATGGCTGCCCGTAATTTCGGATGTGTCATAAAATCCTCCTGAATTAGATATTTTATTATCCATATTAACCTCTAAGGATCCAACGCGGGGCTTTGTGCAGGAATTGATCTGAAGCGTTGAGGATGCTCACGATTAGTGTGTCTAGTCCCCACTGTCAGGCTTGTTTGCCGCGAGGTCGTGAGGTCCTTGGAAGATAGGGTCTACCGTCACAAACCGATAGTTACCCTGCAATTAAGGTACAATCGAGGACATGAAGATCAAGCGCTGGCATGTCTGGTTGGGGCTATTTATTAGCGCCGTTTTTTTATGGCTGGCATTCCGCGAGGTAGACTTCACCCTGGTCTGGGAAAAGTTGAAAACAACTAATCTCACTTATGTCTTGCTGGGCATCGCATCCTACTTTATTTCCTTATTTATTCGCACCTGGCGCTGGCGCGTCTTGCTGCTGCCAATGAAACCGATATCGGTGCTGCGGCTGTTCCCGGTTCTCTCAGCTGGATACATGGCCAATAACGTCTATCCTGCTCGTGCCGGCGACATTCTGCGCACGGTGTTGTTGCGTAGGAAGGAAGATGTTCCGATCTCGGCATCGCTGGCAACCATCATCGTTGAGCATCTTTTTGACGGGATTGCCATCCTGGCGTTGGTGCTGCTCAACCTGGGGCAGCTGACCCGTTTTGCCCCAAACAGTCAGTGGCTGGCTATCATCGAAAAGGGAGCTTTTTGGTTGGGGTTGGTTTTTGGGCTGGTACTTTTGATTTTCATTTTTTTGGTGATCTTGCCTGAAAAGATGCGTGTAGTTTCAGATTGGGTCATCAACCGTCTGGTTCCAACCCGGCTGCGGGAAGCGCTTAAAAACATTATTATAAAATTTTCTGACGGGCTGCGCGTGTTGCGTTCGCCCTTGCAATCCCTGTTGGTTTTGCTCCAATCGGTCACAATCTGGATAGTGGAAACAGGGCTGTATTGGGGTGTGATGAAGGCGATGGGGTTCGACCTGGCATTCCAGAGCCTGTTGCTGATTGTTGGCGTTGTGAACCTGGTGCTGCTGGTGCCGGCAGCTCCGGGTGGGCTGGGCACCTTCGACGCCGCCACCAAATCGATGATGGAAGTTTTTGGGGTTAGCCCCGAGAACGCGCTCAGTTACGCACTGCTCCTGCGCGCGGCTTTGTGGGTCCCGGTAACCTTGGTGGGGGCTTTCTTCTTCGTCAAGGAAGGCTTCAGCCTGACCACGGATTTGGACAGCATCCGGGAAGAATATCAGCAAGAGCAGGCCCGCCAGGATGGGTAGCGCGGGCAAATAAGGAGAATCATGACAGACACCAAACGAAAAGTTGCTGTGATTGGCGCCGGGTTTGCCGGGTTAAGCGCAGCCTTCGACCTGAATAAAGCCGGCCATGACGTGACAGTTTTTGAAGCTGGTGAAGTGCCGGGCGGACTGGCTTCTGGCTTCAAAGAGCCGGAATGGGATTGGTCGGTCGAACGTTTTTATCACCATTGGTTCCAAAGCGATTCGAAATTGTTAGGATTGATCGAGGAGTTGGGTTGGTCTGATCAGGTGGTGTTCCCCAAACCAGTCAGTGTTTTGTATCACAAAGGCAAGTTTTATCCCTTCGATTCTATTCCGGCAGCCTTAATGTACCCCGGGCTCGGTTGGGGCATCAACAAAATCCGTTTCGGGCTGGTGGGTCTGTACCTGCGCTTCACCAAAAACTGGAAACCACTTGAAAAGGTGACCACGGATGCCTGGATGAGAAAATATGCTGGCAACCAGGTATTCGAGAGCATGTGGAAGCCCATGTTGGTTGGTAAATTTGGCGATAACTGGGCCGATAAGGTCAGCATGGCCTGGATGTGGGCACGGCTGCACGTGCGCACGACCCGGCTGGGCACTTTTAAAGGCGGCTTTCAACACTTTGCCGATAAGTTTGCCCAAAAATTGAGCCAGGACGGTGTGAATATCCGTTATCGACAGCCTGTCAAACAAATTAGCAAGAACGAAGGCGGGGGTGTGGATGTGCTGGTTGGCGACGAGACCCCTGAACACTTCGACCAGGTCCTTGTCACGCTTTCACCAGGCTTGATGGCGAGGCTCGCGCCTGAATTACCTGAGGATTACTTGAGCGGATTGTTAAACCTAGAACACATGGGCGCGGTGGTGATGACGCTTTCGCTGAAACACCCGCTTTCGCCAGATGGCTATTATTGGTACAACATCCCTAAGGAAGCCGGTTTTCCCTTTCTGGCGCTTGTGGAGCACACCAACTTCCTCAGGCCTGAGTATTTCGGCGGCGATCATATCATTTATATCGGCGATTACCTGGAGGTCGACCACCCTAACTTCAGCAAAAGCGACGATGAGCTGCTGGAAGAGTTCCTGCCCCATCTTAAGAAAATCAATCCGGAATTTGAACCCGAGTGGGTCAAGAAAGTTTGGGTGAGCAAAACAGGTTATGCCCAACCAATTCCCTTGCTGAACCACAGTAAAAATATCCCTGCCATCAAAACACCGGTGGATGGTTTATGGTTTGCCAGTATGAGCCAGGTTTACCCCTGGGACAGAGGCACGAATTTTGCTGTTGAGATCGGTCGCCGGGCGGCAAAACAGATGCTCGAAGAATAGCACGCTTTAGCGCGTAGTCTTTCGCATTTGGGAAAGTAAATTCCAATACTTGTATCACTATGTAACTGCTGACTGCCAAAAAACAGGCAAAAATCTAAAAATCCCGCCCCCTGTTTATTGGAAAATATGTTCTAATAATCAAACAGACCCCATATATGGGGGTAATTTGACCCAAATCTTCCGCCAATCCGGATTGCAGGAGACAGCCGACAAATATGACTCGTTACACCTTCAAGAAAAAAATTGGCGAGAAAAGCCAACCTTAAAAAATGTTAACTTTTTAACACAAAAACGGATTTAGCCGGCTTTGAGGTGTTAGAATTTGGTATTCACTTAACAAGCCACTGCATAGGGGGACCAAGTGAACAGTTCACAACCAAACCGATCACTTTCTATAAACGTCGGTGTTACTTTTAAAAAAATTCAGGCTTAGGAGCGGACCGTATGAATGCGCAACAAGCATGGCAGGCAACAATCGGACAATTACAAATGGAGCTTAGCAAAGCTTCTTTTGATACCTGGGTGAAGAACACGCAGCTGATTTCGTATGAAGACGCTTCGGGAACCTTCGCACTGGGTGCCGGCAATGCCTATGCTTGTGACTGGCTGGACAGCCGCCTGAAGAGCACCGTGGTCAATAAACTATCTGGCATGATGGCCAGGTCTGTGAGTGTGGAGTTCAAGGTTTGGGCTGCCCCTCAGGTCAACATGGAAGAAGAGACGGTCTCGATCCCAAAAAAAGCTGCCCCCGTTGAGAAAGATACCTACGACACCCATCTAAACCAGCGCTACCGCTTCGACAATTTTGTGGTCGGTTCGGCTAACCGCCTGGCGCACGCAGCCTGTCAGGCAGTGGCTGAGAATCCTGCCCGCGCGTACAACCCGCTTTTCATCTACAGCGGAGTCGGCCTGGGCAAAACCCACATGCTGCACGCTATCGGCAACGCCGTTTTGCAACAGGGCAAGCAGGTTTTGTACGTTTCCTCAGAGGAGTTTACCAACGACCTGGTGCACGCTATCCGCACCAAGACCACTTCTGGTTTCCGCGAAAAGTACCGCCAGGTGGACGTGCTGCTGATCGATGATATTCAGTTTATCGCCGGCAAGGACTCTACCCAGGAAGAGTTTTTTCACACCTTCAACGCGCTCTATGGGCAGGACAAACAAATCGTGATGACCTCGGACCGCTCTCCTAAGTCTATGAGCACGCTGGAAGAACGACTGCGTTCGCGCTTCGAATGGGGTCTGACAGTGGACATGCAGGCGCCCGATTATGAAACCCGCCTGGCGATTCTGCATTGCAAGGCTGAAAAAGTGAACGGGCAGGTACCCGAAGAGGTAATCGAGCGGATTGCCAAACTGATCCAGACCAATGTGCGCGAGTTGGAGGGGGCCTGGAACCGGGTGCTGGCCTTCTCACAATTGAGCAGTCAGCCGCTTTCGCTCAGCCTGTGTGACCGGGCACTGGCTGATTTTGTGCCTCAGCCCAGCACCATCACGCCACAGTGCGTATTGGAAGTGGTCTCTAACTTTTTTGGGGTCAGCCTGATGGGGCTGACGGGCAGCAGCCGTGCTCGTGATGTGGCTTTTCCCCGCCAGGTGGCCATGTATTTGATGCGCGAACTGGGTGATCTTTCGCTGCCCCGAATCGGGGAAGAACTGGGCGGCCGCGACCACACCACGGTGATGTATGGCTGCAGCAAGATCGCCGATCTGGTCGAAACCGACGACCGCACGCGTAAACAAATCATGCAGATCAAAGGCCAGCTGCAAAACCAGGCTGTTGGGGTGTAGAGTCCCCTGCTTGTGAAATTATGCCTGGGTCGATACTTAAAGCACGCCAGTTCCTGAGCGGTCTGACCAGGTAATAAAAGCCCGGCAGTTTCTTTGTCTGGTAAAAAGCACAAGTTCTATCGAGATCATTCCTCAATAATTATGGGCAGGTCGGCGTCGACAACGGTCAGTTCAGCCCAGTTATGGCCGACACGAGCCTCAGTCAGCAAAGGCACAGAGAGTTCGAGCGCGCTTTCCATGACTTGCGTGACCAGTTTGGTCGCTTCTTCCAATTCTGATTCAGGCACTTCGAAGATCAACTCGTCATGCACCTGCAAAATCATGCGCGTTTTCAGCCCTGCCTTTTTTATGGCTTCAGGCAGGCGGATCATGGCAAGTTTGATGATGTCAGCAGCCGTACCCTGCACTGGCGCATTGATGGCTTCACGTTCCATGCGCTGACGGATGGTGTAACTGGTGCCAGAAGCCAGGGCGGGGAAGTAGCGTCTGCGTCCAAGCAATGTTTCCACATAGCCCTGACGGGTTGCTTCCAGACGGGTGTTATCGAGCCACTTTTTGACACCGGGAAATTCGCGGAAATATTCCTTGACGAAGTTTTCTGCCTCAGCCAGGGTCAGGTCGGTGGTGCGGGTGAGACCAAAAGGGCTCATGCCATAAATGAGACCAAAATTGATTGCCTTGGCATGGCGGCGCTGCTGCTTGGTGACTTCGCCCAAGGGCACGTCCTCAATGGCGGCTGCAGTGGCAGCATGGACATCCTGCCCTTCTTTGAAGGCCTTGATCATGGCCTGGTCCTGAGCCATGTGGGCGACAATGCGGAGCTCAATCTGAGAATAATCGACAGCCAGCAATTTGTGACCTGGAGCGGCGATGAAGCCCTGGCGCACCTTCCTGCCCAGCTCGGTGCGTATGGGGATGTTTTGCAAATTCGGGTTTTGTGAAGCAATCCTGCCGGTAACCGTTCCTGTCTGGTTAAAGGTGGTGTGTACGCGTCCGGTTTTAGGGTTCACCTGGGTGGGTAAGGCATCCACGTAGGTCGATCGCAATTTAGAAAGCTCACGATACTCCAGGATGATATCAACCAAGGGGTGCAGCCCACGCATGGATTCGAGCACTTCAGCGGATGTAGAATATTTACCGCTGCTGGTCTTGCGGGAACGGTCGGGTGGTTCCAAAGCCAGTTTTTCAAACAGGATATCCGAGAGCTGCTGGGTGGAATTAAGGTTGAACACTTCGCCCGCCAGGAGGCA
Source organism: uncultured Anaerolineaceae bacterium (assembly GCA_964536465.1). GTDB lineage: Bacteria > Chloroflexota > Anaerolineae > Anaerolineales > Anaerolineaceae > Mesolinea. Next base: position 2,066 of record CAZHXQ010000016.1, on the reverse strand, counting down.
GGCTTGCTCGGTCAGCCTGTCGACCTCAACCGTAAGCTCCGCTGAAAAAGTCTCAAAGAGGTCACCATCCAGGGAGATCCCCGCTTCTTCCATATCTGCCAGGATGGGTATCAACGGATTTTCCAGCTCGAGATAAAGCCGGTCTGCAACGTGAGTAACCAGGTCTTGGGTCATCGGCTTGACCAGCTTAAGGGTCATGACGGCGTCAGCGGCAGCATAGAGCGCGGCTTTCTCAATTGGTACCTGGGCCATGGTAATCTGATTTTTCCCTTTACCAATCAGTTCTTCGATTTCGGTCATCTGGACGCCCAGGCGTGTGTAGGCCTGCGCCTTGAGGCCCAGGTTGCGTGAGGTGGGGTTGATCAGCCACTCGGCGACCATGGTGTCAAAGCTGATGGGGGTAACCTGAAAACCAGCTTGCTGGAGGACGACCAGATCGAATTTTGCGTTATGAGCGACCTTTTCAATTTTTAGATCCGTCAAGATGGGTTGTAAGGCCTTTCTTATCTGATCCAGTCCCAACTGAGTTCCCTTCTCATGACCCACAGGGATGTAATAACCCCTGCCGGGGTCGGCGGCAAGCGAAATGCCCACCAGCTCGGAGAGCATGGGGTCCAACCCGGTGGTTTCAGTGTCAAAGGCGATTTGTTTGGCCATTTTGAGTTCATTGACGCAAGCTTCAAGCGACGCTTCATCCTGAACGATAACTGTCTTAAAAGGCAGGTCTGATGCCTCTTGCTGTTCAGAAATCGGCAGGTCAGCATCAGGAAAAAGGCTGCTCTGGATGGCATTCTTGGCCTGCATGGTTGGGTTCAGCCGGGCGTTCATTTTTTCGAGTCTCTTGGTGAGCGTGCGGAATTCGAGTTCTGCAAAAAGATCTTCCACCTTGCAGGGGTCAAAATGCGCTGGTCGGGCCTGTTCCAGGTCGAGAACCACGGGCAGGTCGGTACGAATGCGGGCCAGATCCCGGCTGAGGTAGGCCGCTTCGCGCTCTTCGCTGAGTGGTTTAAAAGCACGTCCTTTGATTTCATCCAGGTGAGCATAAATATTGTCGAGGGTCTCATATTTTTGCAGCAGTTCGATGGCGGTCTTATCGCCAATGCCGCGCACACCCGGGATATTGTCGGAAGGGTCGCCAACCAGCGCTTTATAGTCCACAATCTGGTCGGGCCTCACGCCCATACGTTCGAGAACGTCTTCGGGGAAGTAATCCTTATCCTGTCCATTTTTGCGGTCGGGTAAAGAGACCACGATGCTGTTGGTGACCAACTGCAACAGATCACGATCGCCGGTGATGATCTTAACCACCAGCCCTTTCTCTTCCGTGGCCCAGCGCGCAAGGCTGCCGATAACGTCATCGGCCTCGTAGTTGTCAATCTCAACACGGGGGATATTAAAGTCATCGACCATTTCGCGGATTCGCTCGATCTGACCCCTGAGGTCGTCGGGCATTTTGGCGCGGGTGCCCTTATAGTCCGCGTACATCTCATGACGAAAAGTGCGGCCGGTATCAAAACTCACTGCCACATAGTCGGGCTCCTCCTGTTCAAACAGGCGGATCAGCCGGCCAGCAAAACCGAAGACACCCGCGGTCGGTTCGCCCTTGCTGGTAGTGAAATGGGCTGAGCCTCCAGATGTGAGGGCAAAATAAGAACGGTAAGCAATGGCATGACCGTCGAGCAAATACAGGATTTTGGGCATGAGTAATCTCCTTCTACAGGTTCACCTTCAGTATACCTTGCGGGTTGAGAGGTTTCCGAATTTTCAAAGGACTGAGAAAAAGTGTCAGAGCGTTACCGGCTGCGTATCGCCTTGACTTGTCTGGTTTTGATCTGCCTGAGGAGCTGATGTATCAAAATCGCTTAAAAGGGAGAGAAGAGCATCACTTCGGGTCGGGGCTGGAAGCTCACTCTTCAGGTCTGCGGCCCCCAGCTCCTCGAGCATTTCGCGTAGTGGTTCAGCTTTTTGACTGCCCAGACGTTGCTTGAGCACAACCAGCTTCTCTTCCAACTGGCTGATGCGCGTTGATGATGGGAAGGTCAGAAAAAGCCTCTCATCCTGGTCGA
>CAZHXQ010000015.1:0-29081 GCA_964536465.1 uncultured Anaerolineaceae bacterium | reverse complement strand
ACATCCGTACGACGGGTTATTTTATGTTTGATTGTGGATGGAGCAAGCCCCATCCGTACGCTGAATGGAGACAAGCCACATCCGTACGACGGGTTATTTTATGTTTGATTGTGGATGGAGCAAGCCCCATCCGTACGCTGAATGAATACAAGCCCCATCCCTACGCGGGACTCGTTTTAATGTCGGATGGAGCACGCCCTTTATCTACGCGTTGGCGAGATGAGCCCCTCCTCACTTTCAATGGGAAAGGGGGCATCTCGCCCAGATTCATTCCGCCCAAATTAATCTAAGCCATCTGGTTGGCAAACTGACTGTTATACAATTCAGCGTAGAAGCCGTCAGCCTCCAGCAGGCTATCGTGGGTTCCCTGTTCAACGATATCCCCATCGCGCAAGACCAAAATCCGGTCCGCGTTGCGGATGGTGGATAACCGGTGAGCGATCACAAAAGAAGTTCTGCCCTTCATCAATTTGTCCATGGCTTTCTGGATCAAAACCTCAGTACGGGTGTCGACCGAACTGGTGGCCTCATCCAGAATAAGAATGGCTGGGTCGGCCAGCACAGCGCGCGCAATCGTCAGCAGCTGCTTTTGACCGGAAGAGACGTTCGTGCCTTCTTCGTTGAGCACCATGTCATAACCATCAGGGAGCGTGCGGGTGAAGTGATCTGCGTAAGCCAGATCGGCCGCACGAACCACTTCTTCGTCAGTTGCTTCCTGGCGGCCGTAGCGGATATTCTCTTTGATCGTGCCATTAAACAACCAGGTATCCTGTAACACCATGGCAAATTTGCCGCGCAGATCCGCTCGGGTAAATTGATCGATGTTGACCCCATCGACCAGGATTTCACCGCTGTCGACATCATAAAAGCGCATCAACAACTTTACCAAGGTGGTCTTACCAGCACCCGTGGGACCCACAATCGCGATTTGCTGCCCGGGTTCGACCTTGAGCGAAAAGTTATTTATAACCGGGTTTTCCGGGTCATAACCGAAGCGCACATTCCTGAATTCCACCGCACCTTTGACCGGGTCCAAAGTGACTGATTTTTCGATTTCGGCAGGTTCTTCCGTCTCGCCCAGAAATTCGAACACGCGCTCAGAAGCGGCTGCGGTTTGCTGCAGGATGTTGGTAATATTCGCAATCTGCATCAAGGGGTCCTGGAAGGAACGCAGGTACTGAATAAAAGCCTGGATTTCACCGACGTTGAGATCGCCTTGAATTACCAGGTAGCCTCCCAGCATGGCCACCCCGATATAACCCAGGTTGCTCAGCAGGCGCATGCTGGGTCTGATCACACCGGTCAGGAACTGGGATTTCCAGGCGCTGTCATAAAGGGTGTTGTTCAGATCTTCGAAGCGGGCAATACTGGCTTGCTCGCCATTAAAGGCCTTGACGACGATGTGACCCCCATACATTTCCTCGACGTGGCCATTAATATGCCCCAGATATTCTTGCTGCTGGAAATAATAGCCCTGTGATTTATTGACTACAAGACGGATCAAGACAATGGTAACCGGAACTATGGCGAGACCAATCAGGGTCATTCGCCAGTCGATACTCAGCATCATTGCCAAAACACCCACCACACGGGTTACCGAGGTGATGATTTGTGAGAGGCTCTGGTTCAGTGATTGATTGATCGTGTCTACGTCGTTGGTGACTCGCGAGAGCACCTCACCGCGGGTGATCTTGTCAAAAAAGCTGAGCGGCAGACGGTTGAGCTTCTGGGAGATTTCTCTGCGCAGCTGATAGGTCACTTTCGCTGAAATCGTAGAGAGCACATAACCCTGGACCACACCAAGGACCGTGGAAACGAGGTAAAGAATCGATACCTGCACCAGAATTTGATTCAGGCGAGCAAAATCGATGCCAACCGGATCGTTCTGGATCATGCGCTGAACCCCGAGGTAGAGTTCGGTCGTGGCCTGACCCAAGGTGCGAGGTCCAAAGATTGAGAAGATAGTGGAACCGGCTGCCAGCAGCATGGTGATGAGAATGGCTATCTTATATTTGCCCAGATAGCCGATCAACTGATTCATGCTGCCCTTGAAGTCCCGGGCCTTTTCACCAGGAACCAGTGCGCCTGGCCCACCTCCACGATGGACTCCCTGGCGGGGGGAACGCGGCTTGCTGTTGGTATCGGAGTTTACGGGTTTAGATTGGTTGTGGTTACTCATGCTAACTCCGCCTCACTGAGCTGAGAATTGGCAATTTCCCTGTAGGTTTGACAGGTATGCATCAGCTCGCTATGTTTACCTTTCGCGATCAGACGACCGTTATCCAACACCAGGATTTGATCTGATGTTTTGGCGGTCGACACTCGCTGGGTAACGATGAAAAGTGTACTGTCACCCAGTTCCCGGCTCAATGCTCTTCTCAAGGCTGCGTCAGTCTTATAATCGAGCGCTGAGAAAGTGTCATCAAAAATGAACACCGGCGGTTTCTTGATCACCGCCCTGGCAATAGAAAGCCGTTGCTTCTGCCCCCCGGACACGTTGCTGCCCGCCTGTGAGATTTCCATATCCAAACCACCTTCATCCTCATAAACAAAATCGTATGCCTGGGCGATTTGAATCGCTTTTTGCATCTCTTCCTCACTGGCGTCGGCTTTGCCCACCGCAAGGTTGCTCGCCACGCTGCCCGAAAAGAGCAGCCCTTTTTGGGGCGCGTAGCCGATCTGTTCGCGCAACTCATGTTGAGCAAGATCGCGAATGTCGATACCATCCAGTGTGATTGCCCCATTGGTTACGTCGAAAAAACGGGGAATCAGGTTGACAAGCGTTGATTTTCCTGAACCAGTCGAACCAATAATTGCTGTCACTTGCCCAGGTTCAGCTCTGAAGCTGATATCGCAGAGAACATTCTCTTCAGCGTCGGGGTAGCGGAAGTCGACATCATGAAATTCCACCAATCCCTGTACCGGCTGGTCGAGTTTTTTGGGCTGTGGCGGATCGGTTATGACGATGGGTGTTTCCAGCACGTCAGCGATTCGGTTACCCGAAACAGCCGCGCGCGGAATGAAAATAAAGAGCATGGAGAGCATCATGAACGAAAAGAAAATTTGCATCGAGTACTGCATGAACGCAATCAAATCGCCAACCTGAATGGCGCTCTGGGCCACAAACCGCGCCCCGACCGCGATGATCAGCACCTGCCCCCCCAACATGATAATGTTCATCAGCGGGAAGATGAAGGCCATCGCGCGTCCGATGAAAATCTGGTTTTGGGTGACATCCAGATTGGCTCGGTCAAATCGCTCTTCTTCGTACTCCTGTTTATTGAAAGCCCTGACAACCATCAAACCCGATAGATTTTCGCGCATGACCAGGTTGAGTCGGTCGGTCAGCTGTTGAATGATTTTGAATTTGGGTGTAACGATGGCGAAAATGGTCATTATCACCACGACCAGCAGCCCTGCGATCAGTGCGATCGTCCACCACATACCGGGGCTCTTATCGAGGGCATAGACGATGCCTAAGGCGCCAATTAATGGCGCTTGTAGAGCCATTCTGAGGATCATAAAAACGACCATTTGCACCTGGGTGACATCGTTGGTTGTGCGGGTGATCAGAGAGGCAGTTGAGAATTTCTCGAACTCTGCTGTAGTGAAGTTTTCGACCTTGGTGAATATCCCTGAACGCACATCTCGGGCAACCGCTGCAGCGGTACGAGAGGCGAAGAAACTGACGCTTAACGAGGCAATCACCCCAATCACAGAAACCAGGATCATGCGCAGCCCGGTGTCGAGAATGTATTGGGTTTGTGTTTTTTGCGTGTTGATGCCGAGACGGTCGTATTCGACCGTGATGGAAGAGACGATCAACTGATGTAGTATAGAGCCTTCAAGAGAAGATAAGTGAAGGCTGAGGGCGTTCTTGAGCGCCTCTCGCTGCTCGGCCGGCATCTTGTCGATCAGTTGCTGGGGGCTGATTCCAGCGGGGATGTTTTTTAATTGCTCTGGGATACTGTCTCCCAATAGGAGGGCGGCCCGCTCGGGGTCCTTTTGCAGCAGGTTGAGTGTCTGGATAAAAATCATCGGTTTGGCAATCAGGTCTTCCAGGTCTTGTTTCCCGGCACTATCAAGCGGCTTGAGCACATAGACGGCTTCCTCTTGCAACGCGGGAATCTCAGCGGCAAGCCCAATTGCTTGCTCTGAACCAGGTTCCACCAGATCGTAATGTTGAAGGACCAGTTCAAATTCCTGGGGCGTTTGCAGGAACTCCAGCGCCTGCATGGTTTCGGTGCTGAGCGCATCTGGCGCGCCACTCTCAATGCCGCGCTGCTGGATGCCAACATTGATAATCTGAGAGAGCAAGTCAGGCAGTGACAGATCAGCTGCCGCAACCACGACCACCATCAGAATGGTGAAAAGAATGTTTTTCCAGTATTTTAAGTAATATTTCTTAAGTCTGAGCATATTTTAGCCTTACAACCTTAACCTGGGGATGAGTTATTGACACTTGTTTTGTTTTTCAGTGCTTTGGTGACTATCTCTACTGATTTTTTTATTTCGGGAATGTCTTCAGGCTCGATGTCCTCGGCGATCGCCTGGACCCAATGGTGGTGAGCAATCTTCGCTTGCGACACCAGCTCTTTGCCCGTTTTTGTCAGTTCAAGCAGTTTTCCACGACGGTCAGCGGGATTGGCAATCTTTCTGACCAGACCGGCGCCAACCAACTGTTCGATCATTTGGGAAACCGCCGGATTTGAAATGTCCAGATAACTGGCCAGAGCGTTAATGGGCACGTTTTGATTTCGATTTAAATAGAACAAACTCATCATCTGGCTGTGTGAGAGTCCGGATTCCTGGATGAAATGAAAGCGCTCGATAACAGCATTGCGCGCTATCAGGTCGACCAGTTCATAGAGAGATTGTAGAAAACTTTGGTTCATTTAACCCTGCTTAATAGTTAAGAGCGCTTAACTATAAGACCGGGTTGTCGCTGTGTCAAGCAGAAATACAAGCATTTGCTGGAGAGGGTTTGGGCTTTTACATCTAAAAAGAGGGAGCGGCAGCAAGCCCTTTGACATTTTTACAGCAGGCTGCCTGGATCACCCTGATCTGGCAGACACACAACCTGCAGCCCACCTGGCTGCAGCGAGAGGTTTTTAGGGTGGGAGGCGAAAGCGCTGTCATTCGCCAAAATTGGTCTCGAATAACTTCTTTAATTCCGAGAGAATTTCACGCTTCTGCGGCCCGGAAGCCTGGATGAGGAGTTCGTCGCCTTGCTTGGCTGCCAGGAGCATGACCGAGATCATGCCTTTTATGGTTACGGGATCGGCCGAATTGGTTCGATTGGTAATGGTCAGTCTGGCATCGTACTTTTTCACGGTCTGGATAAACATGGCCGCCGGGCGGGCATGCAAACCAGAAGGATTGCTGACAGTCACGAGCATTTCTTCCGTTTCGTCCTCGGCGTCAGGCTTGCTTTCAGCGGCGGGGGGTTCAACTGAAGCTGGCTGCACAGGCTCATGGCTGCCGCCAATTTGCTGCTGTTTGGCTGCCAGGGCATTCATGGCTTCATCATAAACCTCCTGGAGCGGGCTGCCCAGGTTTGCCTGGACGCCGGCGGCAATCGCCCCTTCCACAAAAGGTGCCGGGCACATTCGTACTCTTGACGTCACCTTTTCATCGAGCATCTGCAGAGCCATTTCCGTGCTTAAAACCGCGCTGCCCAAGTCCATCAATACCAGGACTTCGCCATCTTCCGTCAATTCGTTCAGGATGTCCATGATCTCGAGAGCATCGGTGCCGATTTCTTGATGATCCTCGCCGATGCCAGCGGCTATGCCGATTTTCATCTTTTCAGATGGCGCCATCTGGCGGATCAGTTCGAAAGTACCTTGGGCAAGTTTATGAGAGTGTGAGACCAGTAATAAATGTACCATTTCGATCTTTCTATTTTTGGTCTTTGGGATTATCGTTTTTTGGAGGCTTTGGGCGGAAAAGTGAGTGGAACCAGTTCATGCCGTAGAAGACGAACCAGATGCTCGCGCCAAACAGGAAGCCCCAGAGCAGACCGCGCCCCCATTCACCACTGCCCATAACGATTTGGGCAGTGACAAGAATCATCATAGCGACGCTTATTATGGAGATAACAATCATACCTGTGCGCTGTTGAATCCATGGTTTCCGGAGTTCTTCCATGCTAATTTCTTCTTTTTTGCTGGTTTGGACGTTTTTCTTTTTCTTGCTCATCTGTGTTTGCTCCTGTTTCAAAAAAATAAGGGGCGGAGGCGCAAGGCCCCGCCCCTTAATTCTAAACGATCAATGAAATTAGTTTTCGACCCAATCGAAGGTGCGGGTGACCGCTTTCTTCCAACCCTTGTAGAGTTTGGCGCGAGTTTCTTCGTCCATCTTGGGTTCCCACTGCTTGTCCTTGCCCCAATTGGCGCGCAGGTCTTCGACCTTCTCCCAGAAGCCAACAGCCAGGCCAGCTGCGTAGGCAGCGCCCAGGGCGGTGGTTTCTGCGACGGTCGGGCGAATCACGGGGACGCCCAGGATATCAGACTGGAACTGCATCAGGGTCTCATTGAAGACCATGCCGCCGTCAACTTTCAGGGCGGTCAGGTCGACGCCAGAATCTTTGTTCATGGCTTCGAGAACTTCAGCTGTCTGGTAAGCGGTTGCTTCCAGCACGGCACGTGCCAGGTGACCACTGGTGATATAGCGGGTCAGACCAACGATAGCGCCTCGGGCATCGCTCCTCCAGTAGGGAGCAAAGAGACCAGAGAAGGCGGGTACAAAGTAAATTCCGCCAGAATCTGCGACCGAGTTGGCCAGTAATTCGATATCAGATGATTTTTCGATCATCTTAAGGTTGTCGCGCAGCCACTGAACCAGCGCACCTGTGATGGCAATGGAGCCTTCAAGAGCGTAAACAGCGGGTTCGTTGCCGATCTTGTAACCAAGTGTGGTCAGCAGACCATTCTTGGATTGGACCGGTGAGGTACCCGTGTTCAAGAGCATGAAGCAGCCGGTGCCGTAGGTGTTCTTGGCTTCGCCGGGGCTGTAGCAGGTTTGCCCAAAGAGAGCTGCCTGCTGGTCACCCAGGTCGCCTGCGACGGGGATGCCGTCTAATGGGCCGCCCTTAACGTAACCGTAGACCTGGCTTGAAGCTTTGATGTCGGGGAGCATCGCGCGGGGGATGCCCAAAACTTCCAGCATCTCCGGATCCCAATCGAGGGTTTCCAGGTTCATCATGAAGGTTCGGGAGGCATTGCTGACGTCAGTCACATGCACGCCGCCGCGAGGACCACCGGTGAGGTTCCAGATTACCCAGGTGTCGATGTTGCCAAAGAGGATTTCGCCCTTTTCGGCTTTTTCTTTCAGAGCGGGATCGTTGTCGAGGATCCATTTAGCCTTCATACCAGAGAAGTAGGTAGCCAGGGGCAGACCGACTTTTTCGCGGAAGCGATCCTGACCGCCATCTTTTGCAAGTTCGTTACAAATCAGGTCTGTACGGGTGTCTTGCCAGACGATAGCGTTATAAACGGGTTTGCCGGTGGCTTTTTCCCAGACAACAGCGGTTTCGCGCTGGTTGGTAACGCCGACAGCGGCAATTTCTTTTACATCAATATTAAGTTTGGTGAGTGCGCCCGCGATGACATCATTGGTGGCCTGCATGATTTCCATCGGGTCGTGCTCGACCCACCCCGGTTTGGGGTAGATTTGTTCGTGTTCTTTTTGATCGTAACCGACCACTTTTCCTGAATGATCGAAAACCATGAAGCGGGTGCTGGTGGTTCCCTGATCAATTGCTGCTACATACTTTGCCATAATATTCTCCTTTGATTAGATGAGTTTTAGACTTTATGAGTCCTTCCAGGTTTCGGCGGCTGTTTTGATGAGTAAATAAGTTGAAGTAGCCCCAGGGTCTTGATGTCCGGCGCTGCGTTCACCCAGGTAGCTGGCACGACCTTTGCGTGCTACTAACGGGATGGTCGCCAGCATACCTTCATGCGCGGCTTCGGCAGATTTTTCCAGAGCTTCCCCGGTTGAGGCACCATTTTGCAGGGATGTTTTTAGGGCATCCACTGCTGGATAAAGCGCGTCCAGCATGGTTTTATCATTGGGTTGGGCTTTCCCCAGGGCAGCGATGCCAGCGGTGCCAGCCTCCAAAGCTGTGGCCCAGTCTTCCAGTTCCATTTCCATTTTCGGTCCGATAGAAGTTCCGGCTTTAATAAAAATGGTGGAATAGAGCGGACCCGCAGCTCCACCTACTTTGGACAATAGAGTCATTCCAACTCCTTTCAGAATGGCTCCGATATCTTTGTCTTCCAGAGAGGGGAGTTTATCGAGCACGGTCTTAAAACCGCGCCACATATTGGCACCATGGTCAGCATCACCGATTTCGCGGTCGAGGTCGGTCAACATCTCATGGTTTTCTTCAATCACCTGGGCATAATCTTTGACCCAGTTCAATACATCATCTCTTGTAATCGCCACTATTGCCTCTTTAAGCCACTACTGGAGTGATTAGCTCCAGTAGTGTATTTCAAACGACTAAATACCCCAGCGCATGCCGGCCGTCTTGACCGGTGCGTCCCAGAGTTTGACAAGATCTTCATCCATCTTCAACAACGTGATGGAAGCCCCAGCCATTTCCAGGCTGGTAATATAAGGTCCGATCAGGTTGCGGACTACTTTGATCCCCTTGGCTTCAAGCAACTCCACCGCTTTTCTGTAAACGATGTAGAGCTCAATCAAGGGGGTGCCGCCCATACTATTCACGAAGAGCAGGACTTCATCGCCTTCCTTATAAGGAAGATCCCCGACAATGGGATCGATCAGCATTTCAGTGATCTTATCCGCAGATTCGAGTTTAGCACGATGACGACCGGGTTCTCCATGGATACCGATTCCAATTTCCATTTCGTCTTCTGGCAGATCGAACGAGGGTTTGCCCACATGGGGAACGACACAAGAAGTGAGTGCCATACCCATGCTGCGCCCCTGATCGTTAATTTTGCGTGCCAGATCGGCACATTCTTTCAGGGAACGACCCTCTTCGGCAGCCGCGCCAACGATTTTTTCGATCAGAACGGTCAGACCGACACCACGCCGACCCGCAGTCCAGGTGCTGTCTTCGACAGCGACGTCATCATCAACCAAAACCGATTCGACTTCGATGCCTTCGTCACGTGCCATATCGGCAGCCATGTCGAAGTTCATCACATCGCCGGTGTAGTTTTTGACGATATGCAAAACGCCTGCGCCGCCGTCAACTGCCTTGGTGGCCTCAAGCATCTGATCTGGGGTTGGGCTGGTGAAAACTGCGCCGGGGCAGGCAGCGTCTAACATGCCCTTGCCGACAAAACCGCCGTGCATAGGTTCATGGCCGCTTCCCCCTCCGGAGACTAACGCAACCTTGCCTTGAACAGGCGCATCCGCGCGAATGATGTAGTCAGGATCGTAGAAGACCTTGACCAAGTCGGGATGGGCCAGTTCGATGCCTTGGAGTTCTTCTTTCACAACATCTTCAGGGTTATTAATTAATTTTTTCATATAGTTTGTCTCCTTTTTAAACCTGGCAAGAGTATTTCATCACCAGGCTGAGTCAAGAACCAATGGCCATCAGCGGTCGTAGTGAGAATTATTCGTGATGGGGCAGGTTCTTGGTTACGAGCACGTCGTAAAGGAAGAAACCGATGGGGCCTGCAATTGCCGGAATGAGTACCGGTGGGATTAGCCAATACAGACCATCGAAGAGTCCTTCTGTTCCGACCAGCAAACCGAGAATACGGGGGCCAAGGTCACGAGCGGGATTGATGGAATAACCTGAAGGTCCACCGAGGGACAGACCAACAGCCAAAACTGCGAAACCAACGATAAGGCCACCGAGGTTGTCTTTAAGGCCGTTGTTCTTGAGATCACCACTGGCGGCGATACCCCAAATGAGGACAAAGGTGCCAAAGAGTTCTGCGATACAAGCAGTCAGGAGACTGTAGGTACCGGTCGCGCCTGAGCTCGGAGCGCCCCACCAGGTTTCACCGAAGACGGATCCTGGTCCGGTTGACCAGACATTGGGCATGCCAGCGGCCACGAGACCGTCGCGGTAGATCAGATAGACAGCGGCAGCGCCGAGGAAGGCACCAATCATCTGAGCAACGATGAAAGGAACAACTTTCTTCCAGGGGAAGCCACGGCGTGCAGCCAGACCTAAGGTCACAGCCGGGTTAAGGTGAGCACCTGAGATGCCAGCGGAGACGTAGACAGCGATAATGACAGCAAACGCCCAGCCGATGGTAATGGTGTTCCAGTTATAGGCGGTTCCAGCCACACGGGGTGCCAGACCGACGTTGGCGACGACACCATCACCGAGCAAAATCAGGATGAAGGTACCAAATACTTCGCCGATAAACTCTTTCATTGTACGATTTTCCATGAAAACTACTCCTTTTTAAATGTGAATTGAATAAGAATTGTGTCTGTAGAAAATAAAATCACTCAAATGGTCAATAGGCTCCTCACTTTCTACTCTGATTTTATTCAGGATAACTGGATTTTCACACCCCTGGGGGTAGATAGAAAAAAACGCAACCGGATTTGAGGTTTGTCTGGGACAGACCTTGTTCAAAAACAGTCGCGCAAGCAGTGGTCTCATCAAATTAGTATCCTGTTACTCCCTAGACCTAGAAGACATACTAGTGATTATGTTTGCTTATTGGTTTGAAAAAAATTTCGCTATCAATTAAGCATAACTATAACACAGACCGCAAATTATAAATACATTTTCTCGAAATTAGCAAGAGCAATTTCAGGATTTTGAATTTTTAACGACATTTCCTTTTGTCTACGTAGTATAATAACCGAAGTTTAAAAAAAGTGTGCCATTATTTTTCAAACCGATAACTGCGAATTCAATTTAATGGGCTTTCCAAATACACATCAATTGAGCAGAGTTTGACCAGGCACCCTTTTTGAGGCAATACCAAGGTGATAGTGAATTAAACACACATCAAACTATTCAAATGGAGGCAAGTGTGCAAGAAAAATACGATTACATCGTGATCGGGGGAGGCGTAGTCGGGGCGATGATAACCCGCTGGCTATCTCGCTACGAAGGCAAGCTCCTGCTGATTGAAAAAGAAGAAGATATCGGCATGGGCTCCTCTTCGGCTAACACGGCAATTGTTCATGCGGGCTATGACCCCTTGCCGGGATCTCTTAAAGCCCTGATGAACGTCAAGGCAAACCCCATGTGGGATCAACTGGCTGGTGAACTCAACTTTCCTTTTGAACGCCGAGGCGACTATGTGGTCGCGGTCGGTGAGGAGGAACTTCCCCTGGTGGACAAACTGATGCAGCAAGGCATCAAGAATGGTGTGCCAGGGATGATGATGATCAGCGGTGAGGAGATGCGCTCGAGAGAACGCGACATCAACCCTGAGGTCAGCGGCGCGCTATGGGCTTCGACCGGTGGAATTTGTGACCCCTTCCAGGTAACTGTTGCCGCAGCTGAAAACGCGGTTATGAACGGCGCTACTGTGATGCTGGATACGGCTTTTGAAGACTTTATCTGGGAAGGCAACCGCATCATTGGTGTCAAAACCAACCGAGGTGATTTTTACGCCCGATGGGTCATCAACTCAGCCGGAATCTACGCTGACGCGGTGATGCATAAAGCGGGTGTGCGACCTGAATTTTTCATCAAGCCCCGCAAAGGTGAATATGTCATCTTTGATCGGGCTGAGGTTCAGATCCATAACGTGCTCTTCCCAGTGCCCTCCAGCCGTGGTAAAGGTATTCTGGTCACAACGACTCTGCATGAGAATACCATTGTTGGTCCCAATGCGAATGTAATCGACGACAAAGAAGATACCTCCCTCACCAAAGAAGGACTGGACGAATTGCTCGAAGGCGCCAAGAAGCTCATCCCGAGTCTCAACCTGCGGCATTCGATCGCAAATTTCGTCGGCTTGCGCCCTATGGGCAACGGACCCTGTTATACGCCTGGAATCAATTACAGCAATGACTATGTGATTGAAATTCCCGGCAATGTACAGGGGTTTGTTAATCTGGGCGGGATCGAATCCCCAGGGCTCACCTCAGCGCCCGCAATCGCTGAAAGGGTGGTCAACCTGATGAAAGATGCCGGTGAAGAATTTACCGTCAAACAGGATTGGGATCCAATCCGACCCGCTCGTCCACGCTTTGCTCATATGACCCACGATGAACGCCGGCTTTTATGTGATATGGACCCCCGTTTCGGTCGGGTGATCTGCCGGTGCGAGAATGTGACTGAAGGCGAGATCGTAGCCGAAATTCACGCGCCCGTTCCCGCTCTGACCTATGACGCGATTAAAAGGCGGACCTGGCTGGGAACCGGACGCTGCCAGGGCGGCTTTGACATGACCCGTGTGGTTGCCATCCTCGCTCGTGAGCTGGGCGTTTCGCCGTTTGAAATCACCAAACGGGGTAAAAGCTCCGAATATCTCTACCGGACTACCAAAGATGTGGAGGTCGCAGATGTTGATTAAAAAACAATATGATGTTGTCGTGATCGGTTCTGGCCCTGGCGGTCTGGCTGCCGCGATTGAAGCCAAAAAAGGTGGCGCTGATGACGTTTTGGTGATCGAGCGCGACGTTGAACTCGGCGGCATTCTGCTGCAATGTATTCACAACGGTTTTGGCCTGCAGACATTCAAAGAAGACCTGCCTGGTCCGGAATATGCCCAGCGCTACATTAACGAGGCAAAGACTCTTGGCATCACTTTTCTTTTGGATACCATGGTCATGGATGTGACTTCTCAGCGCAGGCTCTATCTATCGAGCCGCGATTTCGGCTATCTCGAGGTTGACGCCCACGCCATTGTTTTGGCGATGGGCTGCCGTGAACGTACCCGCGCACAGGTGCGCATCCCTGGTTACCGCCCCAACGGTGTTTTTACCGCTGGCACTGCTCAACGCTGGGTAAACGTGGAAGGCTATATGCCCGGAAACAGGTTTGTTGTGCTCGGTTCAGGTGACATTGGTATGATCATGGCGCGCCGGCTGACCTTTGAGGGAGCCCATGTTGAGCGTGTGCTTGAAATTCAATCCTATCTCTCCGGCTTGAGCAGAAACTACGTTCAATGTCTGGATGACTGGGGTATCTCACTCCAACTGCGGCATACTGTCAAACGTATTCTCGGAAAAGACCGTGTCGAGGCAATCGAGTCTGTAGCTGTCGATGATAAATGGAATTACATCCCCGGAACTGAAGAAATCATTCCCTGCGACACACTTTTGCTCTCGGTGGGCTTGATTCCAGAAAACGAGCTCTCCAAAAAGGCTGGAGTGGCCCTGGACCCCGTCACTGGTGGTCCGTTTGTGGACGAACACTTCCAGACCAACGTCCCCGGCATTTTTGCTGCCGGCAACGTGGTGCATGTTTATGACCTGGTTGATTACGTTTCACTGGCTGGCGCAGAAGCAGGACGCAGCGCGGCAGAATTCGCACTGGCAGAGAAGGAGCGTTCGGCCCGCTATATTCCCCTCATCGCTGGTAAAAACGTGCGCTACATTGTGCCGCATAAACTTGACAAGAAAGCTCTGGAAAAAGGCGATATCAGCCTGCAGATGCGCGTCACTCAACCGATCGAAGAAGATGTCTGGCTGGATGTGCACGGCGAAAACAACAGTGTTGTGCGGCGTTCAGAACGTTATGTGCGCCCGGGTGAGATGGTCACGATCGTGTTGAGATCGAGGATGGCAGCAGAGGTCGAAAAAGCCAACAGCCTGACCGTCGATATCTACCCCAAATCGGAGGCATAAGATGGAAGAAAAAACTTTTATTTGTACTGCTTGTCCTACAGGCTGTAAACTGAACATACGCATGGAAGGCGAAGAGGTGATCAAAATCACCGGTCAGCGCTGTAGCAAAGGCGAGGTCTACGGACGCCAGGAAGCGATTGCTCCCCAGCGTATGGTTGCCAGCACGGTCAGGGTGACCAACGGTTTTCACCCACTGCTGCCGGTTTATACCAAAGGCTCGATCCCTAAACGGAAAATCAGCGAGGTTTTAGAAAAGATTCGCGCGGTGGAGGTCACGGCCCCGGTTCAGGCTGAAGATGTGATCATCGCCAATGTGATTGGGACAGGAGTGGATGTGATCGCCAGCCGCGATATGCCGGCGCGCTAATTCTCCAGCCTGCGGATTAGTAACACTGCAACATTCAAACAAGGACGCTTTACACGTCCTTGTTTTTAATTTAACGCATGCCAGGATCTTTTGACAGAAAACTTCAGGAGACCAGCAGAGGTTTGGGGCTACGCCTTGGGATCTGCCTGCCGATTTAATTTCATGTTGTACAGAAAAGCGATGATCAGCGGTAAAACAATTGTGAGCACGATCGACCACACTATAAAAGGAGGGTCGCTTACTCCCATGGGGATCAACACATTAAGATAGACCAAGACCAACAGGATTACCAGCTGGTATGCCATGGTGGTCACGTCCAGCAGTGATTTAGCATGCTGACCGGCACGGTCACCAGTAAGGTTTTGAGGAGATTTTGAAGCCTGGGCAAAACGGTTTTCCTTCATGGCGACGGTATACGCCAACCAGGTAAAAACCGTCCAGTTAAGGTAGACCACCACAACCACCAGGTAAATGGTTCTGGACTGCGGGTCAAGCGCGGGATGTAAAAGTGCTTGAACGGCAAGAGTGAGCCCTAATGACAAATTGGCGAAGAACAATAATTTTTTATTTATAGCCGGCACTCCTCACTTGATGGATGTTTGTGTGAACTGAAGGTGTTGTGTATGAGAGGGCGGTCCAGCAGACCTGAAATGGCAGCATAAGCGCTGCCATTTCAGATTGATCAGCCGCAAAACCTTCTCAGCTCATTGTCAACGCCATTACAGCCTTCTGGGCGTGCAGGCGGTTCTCGGCTTCATCGTAAACCACCGAGTTGGGTCCGTCGATGACCTGGTTTGTCACTTCGATTTCACGATCAGCCGGAAGGGGATGCATATAGATGGCGTCCTGTTTTGCCAGCTCCAGCCTGCGCTGGTCCATGATCCAATCTGTATAAGAATCCTGCAGCTTTTTGCCTTCAACGGGGTCTTCCGTGGTCATGAGGGGACCCCAGCTCTTGGCGTATATCACGTCAGCATCCTTCATGCCCTCGTCCATATCGTGAACGATCTGGAAGGATGTGCCCCATTTTTTGGCTTCATCAGCAGCCTGCTGTTCGATTTCTGGCATCAGCGGGAACTCCTGGGGATATGCCAGGGTCACATCCATGCCAAATCGCGGCATCTGGATAATCAGCGACTGTGGAACCGAGATGGGTTTGAGATAAGATGCGGCGTAAGCCCAGGAGACAACGATTTTTTTCTTCTTCAGGTCACGACCTTTCTTTTCCATGATGGTCATCAGATCAGCCAGACACTGGAAGGGGTGATAGATGTCGCACTGCATATTCAAGACGGGCACACGGCAGTTGCGGGCGACTTCGTTGAGGTAGTCGTTGCCGACCTTCCAATCACAATGGCGGATAGCAATGCCGTCGAAATAGCGTCCGTAAATTTGCCCGATTTCTTTAGCAGTATCCCCATGTGAGATTTGCGTGGTTGTACTTTCAATGAAGGCGCCATGACCACCCAATTGGGCGATGCCGGCTTCGAATGAGCCGCGGGTACGGGTGCTGCTGAAGAAAAACAGCATTGCCAATACCTTATCACGCAGGTAAGCGTGCGGTTCGTTGAGAGCTCGCTTGCGCTTCAAATCCCAGGCTACATCTAATACAGTTTCAACTTCTTCTTTAGAAAAATCCAGATCGCCGATCAGATCTCGGCCGTGCAGAAAGGTTTGCATTTTTCTCTCCTTGAGATGTCTTTGCGTAATTATACTCAGCAAGCCCTGCTTTGACCATCAAAACCATCAGCGGCCGCGAGGCGAGAGGTCCGGGCGCGATTCTGAAGGAGGTTTTTAGACCCTTAGGCATTAATAAAGGCTGGCAAATTTGCCAGCCTTTTGAAGGATACATAAAAGGCCTAAGCAATCAGGCTTGGCAGAATGGCGTAGAACTCAGTGGCCTTGACCACGTCTCCCAGAATGACGCTGTCGCGCACGGTATGGGCGGTGACTTCATCGCCAGGACCAAAACCGATCGAGGGGATACCAGCCTTGCCGGCCCAATAAATGCCGTTGGTGCTGAAAGACCACTTACTGGCTGGTTTTGGTTCCAGACCAATCAACTCGCGTGCTTGTAGGCCCGCCTGCACGAGATCATGGTCCTCATCCAGAGCCCAGGCCGGGAAATATTTATCTACAGGGAAGACGAAACCGGTGTAGGAGGGTTCGTCATAGAAGAGTGCTTCCACGTAGACGCGTTCCTTGCTTTCTTCAGGAATGAGGGCTTCAATCTGAGCGATGGCGTCTTCCTTGGATTCGCCGAAAGTCATGCGGCGGTCGATGTAAATGACAGCCTCGTCAGGCACGGCATTAATGCTGGGGGTCTGCACGGTCATATCCGACACGGTGATTTTGCCATGCCCTAAAAAGGGGTCGTCTCCCAGCTCGGGTTCGAGGTCGCGGATACCTTCGATTATCGGCAGGAGCAGATAAATAGCGTTGATGCCCAGGTGATTACTGGCCGCATGGGCGGAAACGCCTTTGGCCACCACCTTCAATTCGATGCGTCCTTTGTGCCCGCGGTAGACTTCCATTTTTGTGGGCTCACCGATAACCACAAAATCGGGCTTGATTTTCGGATCGACCTCCACAAAGGTGTTGGGCGCGATCCCGTCACACCACTCTTCCATGTTGCCGAAATACCAGGCAGTCCAGCCATCCAATAAACCCAGGTCACGGGCAAAGGAGATACCATACACCATCCCAGGTGTTGAACCCTTCTCATCACAGGCGCCCCTGGCGTAGAAGACGCCGTCCTCGATTTTGCCTTCAAAAGGGTCCCACTGCCATTCGTCCGGATCGCCAATTCCGACGGTATCAATGTGAGAGTCAAACACGATGGTGCGCGGTCCGTTGCCGATTCGACCCAGGATATTGCCCATTTTGTCGAAGCGGACTTCATCGAAGCCCAGCTTCCTCATTTCTTCAGCGATGCGTTCACCTACGGGACCGATCAATGATTCGTAACTGGGGATGGCGCAGATTTCGCGCATAAATTTGAGGATGTCCTCTCGTTTTTCTTCGGTTTTGCGATGAATCTGGCTGATTATTTCCTGCGAGGTCATATTTTTCTCCTTTTACAACTATCCTCGGTTTATCCCGGTCGGGATAGTATAATGATAAAGTTATATACACTACTGTTTAGAGCCCAAAAATTAGAAAAGGTGAGTAAAGATGGATATCTTATCATTAAAGACAGGTTCAGGCAATTTGTTCCGGAAGCCGGAGTTGAATTGGGGCATCATGGGCACAGCGCGCATTGCCAAACAGATGATCCCTTCTATTAATGCAACCCGAAACAACCGCGTCGTGGCTGTGGCAAGCCGTGATCTGACGCGCGCGCGCCAGTTTGCCGACGGTTTGCAGGTTCCGGTTGCTTATGGGTCTTATGAGGAGTTACTGCTGGATGCCACCGTCCAGGCGGTCTACATTCCCCTGACAAATGACGAGCACAAACCCTGGACAATTAAGGCATTGCAGGCTGGCAAACATGTCTTGGTTGAAAAGCCGATGGCGCTGAACGCAGACGAAGCACAGGAAATGGTCGGCGTTTCGGTGGACAAGTCATTGGTTTTGATGGAAAGCTTTAATTATCGCTATCACTCCCGCATTCAAAAAGTTTTAGAGTCAATCAAGAAAGACGAATTGGGCAGACTGCGTTTTTTGCACTCCAGCTTTAGCTTCCAGTTGAATAACCCCGATGATTTCCGTCTCGTGCCTGCCAAGGGTGGCGGAGCGCTCTATGACCTCGGCTGCTATTGCATTGATCTTCAGCGTCTGATAGTTGGCCGCGAACCAGAGGCGCTGCAAGCGCGGTGTTACCAAGGCGGTTCAGGTGTGGATTTGCAAATGCAGGTCAGCCTCGATTTTGGCAACCAGATTTTTGGCAGTTTTGACGTCGCCTTTAACGCCACTTTTCAAAACATGGTCAGGATTCTGGGCACGGAGGGGGTCATGACCCTGGAGTGGCCCTTTAGCGCCAAGGGCAAAAACGTGACCACCATCATCGAGCGGGGTGACGACGTCCAGAGAATCAATTACCGACCTGAAGACACCTCACAACGATTGGTTGAACATTTCTATGAGGTGGTTATGAAAAAAGAAGTTCCACTTTATCCTCTGTCAGAATCGATCAATAATATGGTTGTTATTGACGCGATATTCCAATCGGCGATAGAAGATGGTAAACTCGTTTATCTCTAAAATAAATCAAAAAAAGGTTATCTAATGGACCAAAACGATCGACAGGAAAAATCAAAAAAACGCAACTTTCTTAAGTCAAACCAGTGGCTGCTGCCCTTCATCCTGATTGTGGCTATCATTGTGCTGTTGTACATGTTCCGCTCTTTCCCTCTGGACGATCGGGCGATTGATATCCCCCATGAAGGTGTGCTGGAACTAATCGTAGGCTATGCGATATTAATCGCAGAGATTGCTGCCATGCTGGTGGTTGCTGTCTCGGTGGTCGAAGTGACGATAAACTTTCTGAGAGGCCTGGTTGATAAAAACTATTCCCGCAGGATTCGGTCCTCCCAGGTTTTACGTTTGAGGCTGGGTCATCGCCTCAGTCTGGCGCTTGAGTTTGCGCTTGCCTCAGACATCCTGCGCGTAGCCATCTCACCGACTTTGTCAGACCTGATATTCCTGTTTGTGATCGTTCTCTTGCGATTTCTGATCAACTTTTTTCTTGAAGAAGAGTTCGCTACCATTGAGGCCAGCGAAAAATATCATGACCTGGAACCCTGCGATACTTGTGACTGACAGGCTGCAAAACTGAACTAAAAAGCCCCTCTCTGATCAGCAGAGAGGGGCTTTGCTTTCGTTGTTGACCGATATTTTATGGCGAAGTCGGGGTGACCGTCCGGGTAGGGGTGGCGCTTGGGATTGGCGTGGCAATGTTGGCCGGCACCTTGAGCAAATCGCCAATCATCAGATTGGTGGTCTCGCTCAGCAGCGGGCTGATGCCTTGGGCTGAACGATAGCGGTTGGTCTCAGCGATGATTTGGGCGACCGTTGATCGGTAGAACACTGATACAGAGGCCAAGGTCGCGCCGGATTCCACGTAATAGTCGATGATCGTTCCGGGAGCTAAATCGGTCGGGACAGGCGTTGAGGTGGGCATTTGCTGCCAGGGAGCCGGGATCTTGATGATGTCGCCTTCGCGAATGATACATGGGTCTCCCAGACCGAGCCCGTTCACATAAAGTAGCAGATCAAGTTCGACGTTAAATTTCTCAGCGATACTTGCACAGACGAAGTCATCGGCCTGGACGATATAGTCGAAAGGTCCATCGAGTGTGGCTGTTGGAGTGATCGTAGGTGTCTCAGTTGGGGTACCCGTAATGGTGGCCGTGTTGGTGGGGGTCACTGGCGTGGGTGTCAGCGTCATGGTGGGGGTTGGTGTCTTGGTTGCAAACAGACTCGCTCCCTCTCCGATCACACCGGTAGCCCACAAGGCCAGCACGACCAAACCTGCGATTACCAGCAGGACGGCGATTAAAATGAGCACAGACCTGTTGTTACGTCTTTTTTTTCTATAGGAAGACAGCAGACTCCCGGATCGTTTCTTTGCCATAATAACTTCCTCTCAATCCATAGTAAATAGAAAGGTAAATAATGAGATTAATCTCACTGCTTTTGTTTTGTCAAGTATACCATTTTTGCCCGATTGTAAAAAAAGGCAAGCCTTCTCCTGTTTCAATTCATCTCGAAAAACGGTTTTTCCCCCGGCGCTGCCCGCATGGGTGATGGCCGAGGTCAAGATCTGAGTTATTAAGTTCGGCTCAAGAAGCCAGTTTAGCGGTTAAGTTTCCGCCCGCTACCTTTGGCGGTAGGTTTCGGGCTCATTGTCAGGCTTACCAGAAGGAAGAATGGGTATAATAGGCACATGAAAAAGCGCGGCAACTACCTGGTCCCTGTGATTATTGTGATGATCGCCTCTGTTCTGATTGGGGCTTGCGATCCTGTGCAAGAGCCACCAGCAGATCTGACGCCAGCGACCGACTTGCCCACGGTAACGGTTTCCACAAGCCTACCTGAATTGCTGCCCACCGCGACCGAGATGGCTGTTCCCTTTTCAGTAAACGGCGAGAGTATCCCTGTGAGCTATTATCAAAATGAAATTCTGCGCTACCGCGACGGTCTGGCAGAGCAGACATCTGAGCCCACAGAAGACGAAATCAGAACAAAGGTGCTCGAATACCTGGTTGAACAGCAGCTGCTGGCACAGGCAGCCAGGCAAAACGGCTATCAGGTCAGTGACCAACAACTGCAAGAAAGAATCGATCTGCTGGTGAGTGAACTGGGATCGGGCGGCGCGCTGACAAACTGGATGCAGAGCAATCATTATGACGATTCTGAATTCCGTCTGGCTTTGCAGCTCTCGATGGAAGCCGCCTGGCAGCGCGACCAGATTGCCCAGAGCGTGCCTGATGCGGTCGAACAAGTCCGCGCGCAGCAGATTTTCGCCAGCACCCAGACGGGTGCAGATCGCGCGCTCAACAGCCTCAACGCCGGCGCGGATTTTAATACCCTGGCGTGGGAGTACAGCCCGGAATCGGGCGGTGAACTGGGCTGGTTTCCAAGAGGCTACCTGCTGTATCCGGAAGTAGAAGAGGCTGCTTTCTCGCTGGAACCGGGCAGCTATTCGGAAATTATCCGATCGGCAATTGGGTATCACATCTTACTCGTACTGGGGCACGAGGCCGAACAGCCACTGACCACCGATGCAAGGGTCTCCCTTCAATCCCGGGCTTTAGAAGACTGGCTGGCTCAGGCCCGTTCTTCAGCCCAGATTGTGCTCGATCTGCCATGAGTCAGAGCCGCCGTTCGCCAAACAACCCGCCGGCTTCGAGTCGCCCAATGGCGGTCCGCCGGACTGAGCCGGAACCAAAGAGATCTGGCTGCGCGGGGGCTGGCGCGATTCTTTTTCTTTTTGTCGTGATCGGCCTGGTAGTTTTAATGTTGACGGGTGTGATCTCCTCCCCTTTCGAAGCGCAAATCACACCTCCGCCGGCAGTAACTGACGGTAACCCGACACCCAATTACTTCATAACCCCTGCGGGGCTCCAGACCGAAGCCGCTACCGTCACCGCAGCTGCGGTTCTGATCCCGACGGACACGCCTGTGCCAACCAAAACAATTCCACCAAGCCAAACTTCCACCCCCTGGTCAGCTGCTTTTGTGATCCGGGGCACGCCGGCTGCCTTCCCACACACGCTGCTTTATGATAGATACAAGTGCGAAGATTACCTCTTTATTGGCGGCGAGGTATGGGATCTGCGTGAATCCCCGCTGAAAGGTATGACCGTCAGGCTGACGGGAACCTATGGCGGCAGCACTGTCGACTTCACCAGCCAATCCGGTGAGTTCGATTTGTATGGCAAAAGCGGTTATGGGTTCGCCCTCGAGAACCAGCAAATCCGCTCAAACAGCTTGTTTATCCAGCTATTTGACCCTGATGGCAACCCACTTTCAGCCAAGGTGCAGTTGAGCATCAGCGGTGAGTGCGATGGTAATTTGCTGCTCGTGAATTACAAACAAGTGCAGGAAACTCCCAACTAAATCCACGTCGAAGGTTGTCATAAGGGAATAAATTCACTTCAATCACCAAATATCTTTGACCGAATTGCCCATTGGCTCTACTCCGCGCGGGTGGAGTGCATTAACCTTCCCCAGAATGAAGGTCGCTGACGTTTGACTAATTTCCCGGATTTTTAATCTTATTGTTGCGGTTTTCGCGGGGTGATCGCGACGTCTTCGTTAGCGGTCAATTTACCCCAAAGTGGGGCTTGGTCGATTGACAGGATGCGGCTGTTGGCGAAATAGCCAAAGTTGAACGCGGTCATCTGGCCGGCTTTTTTACCCGGAATGGGCATCAGGCGGGCAGTCAGGGGTTTGTTGAGGCGCAAAGACAGGGCTGCCAGGTCCAGCAGGAGGGGTGTCAGCTGCTCCGCAGTGGTGTCTCCTGGCAGCGGGATCACGTCCAGCCCGGCGCCGCAGACCGCAGAGAACAAGAGCAGGTCCCTCAGGCTCAAGTGACCGTCAGACGCGCTGGTGGCCAGGCCACTGTCCTCAAGAACAGGAAGCATCAGTCCGTTGAAACCGGTTCGTTTGAAGACAGCCTGATCGAGGCTCTGGGTCAAAAAAGCGCAGGTGAATAAACTGCCGGATTGCCCAAAGGACTCCAGCCCCAGGTTCTCTAAAGCCCGAGCGATGGAAACCGTCTCAGTGGGGAAGGGGGCCAGCGTGAAGTCGAGCCCTTTGAACTCGTAGCCATACATCTGGCTGAGATGGTTAGCGATCTCTTCGAGCTGTCTGGCCTGGCTTTCCACCACAGAGATGAGATTTGAGGAAGCCTCCTGGAGTGTGCGGGCGTGGCTGAAGGCTTGCAAGGCCAGATCAGCTGCTTCTAACGCCAGGGCGAAAACCGGGCGGCCCAGCTGCGCGTAGGCAGCAGGAAAGAAGGGCGTGTGCGCCGGCACATTGGCCAGCGCGCAAAAACGCAAATTCGCGAAACCATCCGGTTCCAAACCAGAAAGCCGTACGATCGTCTGCGCGCAGGCTCTGGCTGCTGCCAGACTGACCGCGCCAGCAGGGGTGGTGAGATTTGCGCTGATGAAGATGCGATCGCTTTTTGAAAGGGCTTCCGGGATTGCCTGCCAGGCGTTTGTGTCCGCGGAGGCTGGACCCAGCGAAATGTATTCAAAGCCATCGGCATGAGCCTCGATCGCATAGCCTTGAGCCGCTACCGCCAGATCGACCGGGGCGATGAATTGCTCGAAGGGCGGGGTTGCCAGACGCAGCGACTGCACCTCAAAGCCTTTGTCCTGATATAACTTGCGGGCGTGATTCGCAAAAATGCCTACCTTCTGCAGCAGCAGGCGATTGATAGGGAAGCCCGGTTGGCAAAAAACTGTGATGGAACGGATCTTCATGCTTGCCCCAATCCACGTTGGCGGGCGACTTCAAACATAAGCAGGCTGGCGCTCACCGCCGCATTTAACGATTCTGTTTTACCCACCATGGGGATACGAACGCTCGAGGTAGCCAGCCTGGCCCCTTCAGGGCTGATGCCTTCCGCTTCGCCTCCAATCAGGAGTGCCAGTGGTTGGTTGAAATTTGCCTGCCAACAGATTTGTGTGCCCTGCATATCGGCATGGAAAACGACCAAACCTGCCAGCAAACCGCCGATGATATCCCAGGGGAGGTGTTGGATCGGCAGGCGAAAATGCGCGCCCATGCCCGAGCGTACTACTTTTGGTGCGAACGCGTCTGTGTTTCCTGGTGGCAGTAAAACAGCCTGCGCGCCGGCTGCTTCAGCTGATCGCAAGATTGTACCCAGGTTGCCCGGGTCGCGCAATTGATCGGGCACGACCAGGAAATCCGGATCAGATGGCAAGGTGAACGGTCTCATCTCAAATACAGCCAGTACCCCCTGTGAATTTTCTGTCCCGCTGAGTGAATCAAAAAGCTGGTCTTCAACTTCATTTAACTCCACCCCAGCAGCCAACAATTCCCGAAGCAACTGCAGGGCGCGGTTGGATGGCGTCTGTTTGTGAAGAGCGAATTTAATTGGAAGCTTTGACTGCAGTCCGTCTTCTAAAAGCCGCGCCCCCTCAGCAACAAAAGCCTGGTTTTTCAGACGCGCCTTGCCCTGATTCATTAACGCGCGAACCAGCTGCACTTTGGCGTTCTGAGGAGATTGGATTGCAGGTTGATCACTCATACTGTGATTATACAGGTCAATCGGCTTGGGGGTTAGTGTATTTCAGCACCGTGGTGTAACTGCCATCTGGCTTTATGTCCAGGATCATGTAGCCAGGGCGGTAGTTGTTGCGCCACTCGGGGTAGCCAGCCCCCGGGTTAAGGTATAGCTTGCCATCCCTGACCTCTCTGTAGGGATAGTGCAGATGTCCGAAGACAATAACGTCTGCGTCAGGGTAGTACCTAGCCAGCTTTTCCTGATAAAAGCGGTGATCCTGCCCTTTTCGGGTGAGAAAGAGGTGCACATAATTCCAAAACCAATGCCAGATGCTGAAGTGACCGTGGGCCAGGGCGATTTTGAGACCATGAATCTCCAGGTGCACATCCTTGGGCGGCTTGTAGCCGAGAAACCAATCGCGATTGCCCTGCACGACCAGCGTCGGCGCGATGGTCTCGAGTTGGGCAATCGCCTCAGGGGTACAGACATCGCCCGCGTGCAAAATTTGGTCAGGCTTCTCATCCTGGAGGGCGCTGAATAAAGCCGGATTGAGCTGGCTGACCCGATCACCCACGTGGGTGTCCGAGAGAATGGCTATTTTGTGGTTTTTCGACATGACCGCGATTATATCAGAAGGGTTCGAGTGAAATCCATTTTTCGAGATCAGGCTATTAAGGTCTCCGGCCAGTGATAGAATGAGCACACCCTGCAACAATCAACGAGGCAAAATGGAATTATTTGATCTCTATGACCGAGACCGCATCCCAACAGGTGAAACCATTGAGCGTGGTCAAAAATTACCCCCGGGGCGCTACCACCTGGTAGTGCACATTTGTGTGTTCAACCGAGCAGGGCAAATGTTAATTCAGCTGCGCAGTAAAAACAAGCTTCTTTGGCCTGGGCTGTGGGATGTCAGCGTTGGAGGGGCCGCGCAAAAAGGCGATTTGAGCTGGCAGGCGGCCCAGCGAGAGCTGGCGGAAGAATTAGGGATTGTGACCGACCTGAGTCAGGTTCGGCCAGCGTTCACGTTCAATTTTGAAAGAGGCTTCGACGATATTTACCTGATAGAGCTTGACCTCGAGCTTGATAAGCTGCGGCTGCAGCCCGAGGAGGTCACGCAGGTAAGCTGGGCTGACGCGGAGTGCATTCACGCGCTGATTGAGAAGGGCGACTTTCTGCCGTATCATCACAGTTTGATTGACCTGTTTTTTGACTTACGTTTTACTCCGCGATTTTTCGCTGAAAAAAGATCTTAAGGCTTGTACGAATCTCAGTTTTTTGAAAAATCCTCTGTCCGTTCGTGTATAATTGTTTTAATATAAGTATTCCTGGAGGAAATCATGAACTTACGCTCACTTTTAAATTTTGATAAGATGATCACCCCTGTGATCATCAAAATCCTGTTTTATATTGGCATCGCCTTTTCAGTTATCGGCGGGGTGGTCGCCCTCTTTGGCGGCATTATTAACGCCTTTCAACAGGGAAGTATCGCTCCGGCGCTGGGCGGACTGATTGCTGGTCCAATAGTGATAATCTTAGGGATCCTGGTTTCCAGGGTTTACGCAGAATTGTTGATCGTTCTTTTTGAGATTCATCAAAACCTGGTCGCAATCAAGGACAAGCTGGTCAACGGATAAAGATTCAGTCAGAGGAAAAGGAGGGTTTCATTCCCTCCTATTTAGCAAATGCATTGCCCTGTGGCAGTGCATTTATTTTTCTTCACTTACTTACCCGCTATCCGCTGGTTCGTAAACAAAAAACCCACTTATAAGCCCATGCCAGTGTTTAGCAAAAATCGGACGATCAGATAGCATCTTCGCGTCTGTCTGACAGTAAGACTGCCTGTTTTTTTGGCATCTTGGTTTACCGGCACCGATTTAACCTTTGGCTTGGGGGTACAATTGGGTGCAGGAATACACTACTGCAGAGGTCAGCATGTTAGACATAAAATTGATTCGAGAACAGACCGAGCTGGTCAAGGAAGGTTTGCGCAGACGCCACACCGAGACTGAAGTCATTGATGAAATACTCCAGCTCGATGATCAGCGCCGGGCCTTGATTTTGGATGTGGAAAGCAAAAAAGCGGAAAGAAACGCAGTTTCCAAGGAGATCGGACGCATGAAAGACAAGGAACAGCGCCAGATCAAAATCGAGTCCATGCGCGCCCTGGGTGAGGAAATCGACTCACTGGATGGAGAGTTGAAAGCGGTTGAATCAAGTTTAGTTGACCAGTTAGCCTCCCTTCCCAACATCCCGGATGAAGACGTGCCGATCGGTGTGGATGATAAGGATAACGTGGTGGTCCGCACAGTGGGTGAGAAAAAGACCTTCAATTTTGTGCCTAAACCTCACTGGGAGTTAGGCCCCGATCTGGGCATCATCAATTTTGAGGCTGGCGTGAAATTGTCTGGCACACGTTTCTACGTGCTGGAGGGTGCCGGCGCGCGTTTGGAGCGAGCGCTCATCTTTTGGATGCTGGATTTGCACATCCGCCAGGGCTATCGCGAGTTTTACCCTCCCTGGATGGTGCGGGAAGAGGTCATGTTTGCTTCGGGTCAGTTACCCAAATTTGCTGACAACCTTTACCGCGACCACGAAGAGGATTTTTGGTGGGTGCCGACTGCCGAAGTACCGTTGACGGGTATCATGATGGGTGAGGTTGTGGAAGAAGCCGACCTGCCTCTAAACATGACCGCTTATACGGCCTGCTTCCGCCGCGAAAAAATGAGTGCCGGCCGCGATGTGCGCGGTATTAAACGGGGACACCAGTTTGATAAGGTTGAGATGTACAAGTATTGCCTGCCTGAGAACGCGAACACGGAACTGGACAACATGGTCGCGGATGCCTGTGCCACTTGCGAGGGGCTGGGGCTGACCTACCGCGTGCTGTTGCAGTCTACCGGTGACCTTAGTTTCGGCTCACACAAGACTTATGATGTGGAAGTCTGGGCGCCTGGTACCCAGGAGTGGCTGGAAGTCTCTTCTGTTTCCAATATTGGTCAATTCCAGGCCAGGAGAGCCAACATCAAGTACCGCCCGGCAGATGGCTCGGGTCTGCAGTTTGTCAACACGCTGAATGGCTCAGGGCTGGGTTTGCCCCGCACGCTGATAGCGGTGATGGAAAACTATCAGCAGCAGGACGGCAGCATCGTCATCCCTGAGGTGCTGAAACCGCTCATGGGCGGGGTTGAGGTGATTCGAAAATGAGCGTCGGTCCGGATTGGGTTTATTACCTTGTGCTGGTTGTTTGCGCTCTGATCAACTTGGTCGGTCTGGTGGGATTGGTCCTGGTTTTCTTTCCGGGGCTTACCGTGGCCTGGATTGGGCAGTTAATCTGGGTAATCTTTGTCGGATTTAATAAAAGCCACGAAGGCTGGCAGTTTGGTTTGACGATTGCCATCTTCGTTGTTAATACCTTGATCATGCTGGTCGGCTCTCTGCTGGACAATATTTTGGGAGCCTCGAAGACCCGTAAGAAGGGCGTCCCCTGGTGGGAGATTCTGCTGACTATGGTCATCATGGTCGTAGGGGGGATTGCCTTTACTCCTTTGGGCGGGCTGGCATTGTCACTGGGGGCACTGTTTTTATTTGAATACTTTCGTCAGGAAAAGAATTACGAAAAGGCCTGGGAAAGCACCAAGGCCTTGGCGTTTGGTTACGGTACCGCTGCCATCATCCGTTTTTTCTTGTGCCTGATTATGATCGTCCTGTGGGTCTTCATGGTGGTTTTACTCTAATTTACTCAGCACGAGCCTGGCGCGCCAGGTAGAGCGCGATTGAGCCCGCAACAGCAGCATTGAGAGAATCGATCTGCCCATATTGTGGCAGGCGCATGATTTCGTGGCAGTTCTTGCGAACCAATTTCCTCAAGCCTTCGCCCTCGTTACCCACGACCAGCGCCACTCCGCCTTTCAGGTTCAGTTGGTCGGGCGTCCTGGACTGCTGGTAGGCTTCCAACCCGTACACCCACAAATCGAGTTCTTTCAAGCGTTGGATGGCCTGAACCAGGTTGTATTGAACGATGAGAAGGTGCTCGGTTGCCCCTGATGAAGCGTTTACAACAGCCGGTGTCACCTGGGCAGCCTTGGAGGAAGGCATAATGACGCCATGGACTTGCATCAATTCCGCTGTTCGCAGCAGCGAACCAAGGTTTTGCGGATCCTGGATCAGATCGAGCAGGAGAAAAAAGGGCGGCTCGCCCTGCTCCTGCGAGTGAATGATTAAATCTTCCAGGGCGACATAAGGGTACTCACTGGCTTCCAGCGCGACACCCTGATGGTGGTAGTCAATTTGGCCTAACTGTTGCTTATTGGCCATCCTCACCGGAAGGTTGTACCCTCTGGCGTACTCAACGATATCCTTCAGCCTGCCTTCGATGCGCAGATCCTGCTGTACCAGCAGGGTGAAAAAATGACGTCGCCTGGCCCGCAGGCTCTCGTAAACCGGATTTCGTCCGGTGAGCCATTCTTTCATCAGCTCTCCCAGCTCCAGGTGGTACTGTCTTTGCTGTCTTCCATAATCACGCCCAGATCTTTCAGTTCATCGCGGATTTTATCCGACATAGACCAATTCTTCTCGGCTCGCAGTTCCTGACGCAGGCGGACCAACAAATCGATGAAGGCGTCTGCTGAGCTTCCTGCAGGACTCTCTTCCTGTAAGACTAAACCGAGCGTGCCGGTCAGTTCGTTAAAGACTGTCTGCGCTTTCTCAAGTTGGACCGCGGTGGCACCATCGGCGCGTGCCTGATTGATGATCTTGACCAATTCGTGGATGGATGCCATTGCCAGAGCTGTATTGAAGTCGTCATCCATGGCTGCAATAAAAGCCTGGCGGGCGCTTTCCACAGCTTCTTCCAGTTGGTTTTGGTCGCTTTCAGGCAAGCCTTGTGCGCCGGGTAAGGCCTCCTTTTTGGCACTGAGCAGGCGCTTGTAAGCCTGAGTGGTTTGGGCGATGACTTCCTGGTTGTAGGTCAGGGGGCTGCGGTAAGAGCCATTTAAGACCCAAAGGCGCATGACATCACCGGGATGCTCGCTGAGAAATTGGTCAATCGTGATCATATTGTCTGCTGACTTCGACATTTTGTCGTCTTTCAGACCCATCATGCCATTGTGCATCCAGTAGCGGGCGAAAGGTTTGCCGGTTATCGACTCAGTTTGGGCGATTTCATTCTCGTGATGCGGGAAAATCAGATCGTTTCCACCACCGTGAATATCGATCTGCTCACCCAGAGATCGGAAGAGCACACGTCTG
>CAZHXQ010000014.1:0-29838 GCA_964536465.1 uncultured Anaerolineaceae bacterium | reverse complement strand
TAGCCGAGCACTCGATGTGCCAGCCAGGACGACCGAGACCCCAGGGGCTCTCCCAGGCAGGCTCTCCCGGTTTTGCAGATTTCCACAGAGCGAAATCCATGGGGTGCTCTTTGCGTTCATCGACCTGAATACGTGAACCGGCGTTCATAGTTTCCAGTGAGCGCCCGCTGAGTTTACCGTAATCCTCATCAGTGCTGACACTGTAATAAACATCACCATTGACGACGTAAGCAGAGTTGATATCAATCAACTGCTGGATCATGTGGATGATCTCGGGCATGTCTTCCGTTGCCCGGGGATTGACGGTTGCCGGTTTAATGTTGAGCGCCTCAAGGTTGCGTTTGTAGCCGTCGATGTAACGTTGGGCCAATCCGAATGGATCCAGGCCCAATTCATTGGCTTTGTTGATGATTTTGTCGTCCACATCGGTGAAATTCATGACATAACGGACATGATAGCCTTTGTATTCCAGGTAGCGGCGGGCAATGTCAAACACCAGGGCAGACATGGCATGCCCAAGGTGGGCATCGGCATAAACGGTGGGTCCACAAACGTACATCCGCACTTTACCCGCTTCGAGCGGTTGAAAAACTTCTTTCGTGCGGCTTAGTGTGTTGTAGATCTTTAATGCCATTGGCTGCTCCTAATGATCTAAAACTGGTTTTGCGAAAATCATTCGACCGGCGGAGGTTTGCAGAATTTTTGTTACAGTCACACTGATACGTTGTTCCAGGTACCGCTGCCCGTTCTCAATCACAACCATGGTGCCATCTTCCAGGTATCCAACGCCTTGTTGATACTCTTTACCTTCCTGGATCACGTCGATATTAAACTCTTCCCCAGGCAGCAGTACAACCTTGACAGCATTGGAAAGGTCGTTGATGTTGAGAATTTTGACGCCTTGCAATTCTGCCACGCGGTTGAGATTGTAGTCATTGGTCAGGATGGGGCAGTTCATCTGCTGCGCCAGGATGATCAGCCGTTCGTCGACCTCGCGGACACCTTCAACGTCAACATCGCCGATGATCACAGGGATGTCCTTGCTGGTCTGCAGTTCTGCCAGAACTTCCAGACCTCGCCTGCCGCGCTGGCGCCGCAGGCTGTCAGCAGAATCGGAGACAAATTGAAGTTCGTTGAGCACAAAACGCGGAACGATCAGACTGCCTCCTAAAAAGCCGGTTTTGGCGATGTCGGCTATACGGCCATCGATGATCGCGCTGGTATCGACAAGGATACGCCGGTCAGCGTCGGCAGGAGTTTTTAGGGATTTTAGGGATTTTGGATTCGCGCCTCTGAGAAGTCTCAAAAAATCTTCTTCGCGGGTGACAAACAACACAACTCCCAGGTAGCCAAAGATAACCAGCCCAACAAATGGCAAAATTGAACCCAGGGGGCTGGGCAGCAGGCTGAGGGGATATGCCATGATGGCGGCAGTCACCAGACCGATGACCAGGCCAACCAGACCACTGATCAGTACCTGCGGAGTTGCTTTTTTAAATAATCTGGCCAAACCCTGCAGGGGTTTGATAGTGATGTATGGTGTAATTAAAAACCCAATAAGAGCAAAGACGGTTGTGTGTATCGCTATTGTGGCGCCCTGGGAAAGGGATAAATTTGGAATAAAGCCAGAGACATAGTCATAAATTGGTAAACCGGTGAATGCACCAATAATGCCAAGGACAATTGCGCCGACAATGCGCGAAATAAGTATCGCATTCATATGATAACCTCCTATTTTAATGTGCTGAATAAATTAAATGATACGATTAACAAAATGATAGCATTTCAACCCCTCAAAGTCAACGCAAAGGTTACAAGTTGATATAAGATTAACATAACTATTGTCAGCCTAAATCAGTGTACAGCAGAAAAATCAGCCAGACTTACCTGACAAAGTCATGATCTTGACTCCTTTACACTTCGGTAAGGCCCAAGACCCAGATTCAGATTGCAAAGGCGAGTTTTCGCCTTCTATGGCGACTTAAAGTGGATATAAAAACAGCGCCTCCTGGTCGGATTTGCCAGACCCTGGGGCTCAGTTTGTGCCAGTTTGTGTCTGAGAAATGGGTGACTATTGTGCTGGAGCAGCTCGCACCAGGTCAGGCACACCCAGCAGGGTAATTTCATTGAAGGGATAATAAATCAATACAGCCTTACCCACAACCCAATTCATCTTTACGTAGCCCCACTGATGAGAATCAGAGGAGTGGTTGCGGTTGTCGCCGAGGACAAAAAGCTGACCTTCCGGCACCAGCCAACTGCCGGAGTAGTTGGGAACCTCCAGGATATAAGGCTCGGTCAATGCAACATCGTTGACCCGCACGACCCCACCCGAGATGTCCACCTTGTCGCCGGGCACTCCGATTACACGCTTGATATAATCTTCCTGTTTATCACCGTTGTAGTGGAAAACGATGATATCGCCATTCTCTGGGTCGCCCAGTTTGTAAGCCATTTTATTCACCAGCAAGAGATAGCCCTGTTTCAGGGTTGGCTGCATGCTGATGTTAAATACCTTCACCCTGGATGTGATCGCGTTCAGGATCAGGAAGAGCACCAATGCCAGCGCAATAGTCTCGAGTAGGTCGCGCCAAAAACTTTTGGCTTTCCGTTTTTCACCTGTGGGTGGGTAATTGCCGTCCTTGCTGGTATCGAGTGCCGGCACAGCCCCAGAGATGTCGTTGTCGTAAGTGTTTTCGTTTTGTTCCATAGTTATTTGTCCAAGCAGGTCAAATCGACCAATCCGCCTATTATACCAAGCCTGTCAGGGGCTGCTATTCCCGTCTGACCCTCTTTTTCAAGACCAACTTGATAGGCGTGCCTTTGAAAGGAAAAACCTCTCTGATCTGATTCTCAATAAAGCGCATATAAGTGAAATGCCCAAGGGTAGGGTCATTGCAATAAAGCATAAAAGTAGGAGGTTCGGTGTTAACCTGGGTGCCATAATAAATTCTAAAAGGTTTTCCGGTCCCTGATGGCGCCTGGTGTTTGTCTTGAGCCATTGCCAAAACCTTATTCAATTGAGAAGTGGGGATCTTGCGCACGCGCTCCTGCTGGATTTCGGTGACCAGGGGCAAAACCTGATGCACGCGCTGGCCTGTTTCTGCGGAGATGAACAGAATGGGTACATAGGGCAAGAAGTTCAATTCGTGGCGGAGAAGTTTTTCAAACTCAATGGCTGTGTTTTGATCTTTTTCAATCAAATCCCATTTATTGATCACGACCAAAACGCTTTTCCAGGCCTCGTTGATGTAGCCCGCGATATGCGTGTCCTGCGCGGTGATGCCGCTGACGGCATCGATGACCAGAATGGCAACATCACAGCGCTCGATTGCCTGCATGGCACGAAGGACAGAATATTTTTCTACACCGGGGATGACAGAGCCACGTTTGCGAATCCCAGCTGTATCTATCAGGGTAAATTCCTGCCCTTCAAAGAACATCTTTGTGTCGATTGCGTCGCGAGTAGTGCCAGGGATATTGCTGACAATCGAGCGCTCCTGCCCGGTGATTTTGTTGAGCAGGCTGCTTTTGCCAGCATTAGGTTTGCCAACAATGGCCACTTTGATGCTCTCGTCTTCATCGTCCTCATCAATCTTGGTAGAGAACTGTTCCACAACCGCATCGAGCAAATCGCCAGTGCCGGTGCCATGGATGGCGGAAATGGCGAAGGGCTCGCCCAGCCCAAGCGAATAGAAATCGAGGGCGTTTAGACGAGCAGAAGGGTTGTCGGCTTTATTGACCACCAAAAGGATTGGCGGGGAATCCGTTTCGCTGCCTCTTCGGCGTTTGCGCAGAATTTCAACAACTTCGCGGTCAGCCTGAGTGACGCCTTCCAGCGCGTCGGTGACCATAAGAATCACGTCGGCTTCCTGCATGGCAACTTCGGCTTGCGCGCGGATTTCATCGATGAAATCGGCAGAACCGATCGACAGTGGCACCTGCGAGCGCTGCTTGTTGGGGTCGATCCCACCGGTGTCAACCACGAAAAAGTCGTGTCCAGCCCAATCTCCCTCAGCGATCAGCCGATCGCGGGTGGTACCCGCTACCTCATCGACGATCGCCAGGCGTTGACCCACCAGGCGATTAAAGATGGTACTTTTACCAACATTTGGTCTGCCGACCAGGACGACAACAGGTTTTTGCATACAGGATTCCTTGATCTTTCTACCTCAGCGCCAGAGCACCACCTGGACGGTCCCGGGCAGGATCGAATCGAGCTTCAATTCCGAGTTGTTTAACAGGACGTCTGGCGTGATTTGATAGGTGCCCGGGATGCGGTTTCTCAGGTCGAGCGTGACCCGAATGTCCTTGGCAGACAGTGTCTCGAGCACATTCATTGGACCAGAGATGTACAGATCGACAGTCTCCGGTGAAATATTGACTCTCAGGTTAGTGCCCAGATTGAGAATTTCAACCGGGACGTCAAGAATCTGGATAGAAGTCTCGATGGCGTCAATCCCAATTTCAACGGTAACTTCCTGATTGCCAACCACAACGATACCATCCTGAAGTTGGAGCGAAACGTTGGTGCTGAAGTCGGCAACCGCACCGGTCAAGTTAATCGGTTCAGTTTCCAAAAAAGACGGCATACTGGGAACCAGCGCGGGATCGGAGGCGTAGATGGTCACACTGGGGGGGTTGACTACCAGGCTGGTCAGATGGTAACCCTGGACAATACTGCCCGTGGTAACAATTTTTATGAATACGTTGCGGTAACCAACCAGCTGTTTGATCGGGACTTCAACTGTTATCGAGGCTGGGTTTAAACTGACGCCCTGGACCTCGTTGCCCCGTCGGTCGATTGGGCGCAGCTCGACGATGCGGGTGATGGTCGTGGTGGCGTTGGTGAGGTCGATTGTGGCGACGACATCAATGACTTCATTAACTTTAGACTCGGGTCCCTGCAGCTGCACACTTTCGCTGCTCAAGACCGGATCACTGGCCTCATAACTGACAGGCAGGCTACCGGTTTGGAGCAAGGTGATCTCATGTGAACGCTGCGCGATTAGTTCGAGCGAAATGGTGACCTCTGGGGGGTTGACTTCCACAACCTGAACCGGTTTGAAATTCCTGACATTGACTTCTGGAGTCAATTGGTAAGTTCCAGCAGTGAGACCGGACAGATTGATCTGAGCGCTGACCAGGTTGAAATTTCGCGAGATCTGCTCGTGGATGGATCGAGGGGCCCGCAAGGTTACCGTGATGTCCGAAGCGCTCTTGTCAGTAATCAACAAATCGGGGTTTTGACCCAGAATGACCAGAGGTACCGGGTTGGAGTAGGTGACCACCTGGTTCGGATCGCTGGAGCTGACCGAAGACAACCAAACAATGATCGCCAGGATCAGCGCGGTGAAGAAGATGGGCAGCAGCCTGACCAGTTTCTTTAAAAAGTCGATCATTCTGCTTCCTCCTCTGTCTCTTCAACTTCTTTCTTTCCAAGCCATCCTTTCAGGCGGTTTGATTTGACAGGTTGGTCGGTGGTCATGATAGCACGCATGCTGTTGAGCAGGCGTTCCCCATCCAGCCTGCGGATGAGTTTTCCCCGGTGGGCGATGGCAATGGTGCCGGCTTCTTCTGAAACCACGATCGCCAGCGCGTCGGTGACTTCACTGATGCCCATGGCAGCACGATGGCGCAGCCCCAGCGAGCGGTCGGCAGTGCTGTTGAGCACCCCACTGGTAGAAAGAGGCATCACGCAGGCGGCTGCCTGGATGCGGTTATCCGAAATGATGACGGCACCGTCGTGTAAGGGCGTGTTGGGGTAGAAGATCTGAAGAAGTAATTGGGGGCTGACATCAGCGTCCATCATGACCCCATTTTTATAATACATATCCAGCATTTCCCGCCGGCTGATGACGATCAGCGCGCCGTGGCGCCGTTCTGCCAGTTGGACGACAGCTTTGGAAACCGCATTGAGCATATCTTCCATTTCCTGGCTGGCTTTTGACCGTTGCAGGTTCCGCCAAAAACCAAACCTGCCCACGCTGCCCATACGTTCGAGCCCGCGCCGCAGTTCTGGCGCGAAAATCACGGGTATGGCCACTATCAGGGCAGGCGAAATAGTTTGAACCAGCCAGGAAAAAGCAGGCAAATTCACCAGAGCGGTGAGCAAAAACACCAAAATGACCAGTAAAAAGACGCCTCGTAAAAGTGATTGGGCGCCGGTGTCGCGCAGAAGGTAAAGCAGAAGGCTGAAAAAAACGGTTACCAGAAGAATGTCAAGAAGACTGAACCACGTGAAGCGTTCCAGGATAAACATGAGGTTGTTCCATAATTCTTGCATTTTAATACCTGCTAACCATTAAATAGTATAACCTCTTTCATCGCTGCATTCGAAAAATTTATAACAGTAATCAGGAAGGAAAATAAATTTTATCGACGGATGGTATTTGAACACGGTGTCGGGCTCATGACGTGGGTGGTTTTACGACCTTTCGGGTTTGGGAATGCTGCATCACAAATGATCCGGGGTGGGAGCCGGCTATGCTGCCTGATGCGCAGTTATTCATCACCCCGCAGGGGCTTGATCCAGACTTCACCGGGCATTAAACCGTTTTCTCTCAAAAAGGAAGCATAAACCGGGTAGGGGACAGCCTCAGGCAGGTCTTCACTGGGCAAAAAGCTGGCTTGCCAGGCTTCTTTGGCTGGCAGGACGTCGTGGGTAACTGCCAAAAGAGAGTAAGCGTTCCCCAGCCATGCCTGCAGGAGCGCCATGGCTTCAGGGGTGGTTACCGTTTCCGTTTTGACTGGCGCCTGGCTGGTCAACAATACCAGTTGCTGACGGTTGCTAAGCCGTTGAACCTGAATCAGCCTGTCATCACAGTGCAGCACCGGAGCAAGTTTGCCTCCCAAAAGCTGGTAGATGTGGTCGCAGGTCCATTCCCGTCCCGTTCGTTGAGAAATCAGGTCACAGGCCAGGGGGAATTCCGTTACGTCCATGGTTCTGAGGCTGTGAGCATTTCGACTCACCTGCCTGACTGTGGGCAGCTCCAAATCGGAGAGAATTTGTGATGTCTGCTGGTAAGTTTCAGCGAAAGAGCCATTTGTCCAAATGACCGCGTCCGAGCGGGCAATTTTGTCTTCCTGAGGGGCCTGCCAATTGACCTTTTCCCAGGCGAGGCTTTCGCTGTGTCCCCGGCTTTCCACCAGACGCCTGAAGCGGACGTCTTTATCCGCCGCGGCAGTCCAGACTTGATCACAGTAATTGAGTATGTTTGATTCAAGAATTTTTATCGCTTCGATTACCAGGATCGGGCGATTGCATTGTTCGATCTGGTTCAAAATGACCTGGTCGACGATGGGGTGAACGATATCTTCGAGTACCTTTAACTCTGCTGAATCTGCAAGCACAATCAGACCCAATTTGCTGCGGTTGATCTGGTCATCCGCCATGCGCAGATCGTCCCCAAAGTGGTCGAGAATGGCCTGCCAGGCGGGAGAGCCGGGCAGGTAGGTGTCTTTTGCGGTCAGATCGGCATCGATTGCGTACGCGCCGAAATTTGCCAGATAATTACGGATCACGGTTTTGCCGGAGGCGATGTTGCCAGTCAAACCAATCACAAAAGGCTTATGGGACATAGATTAAGTATACTGCAGACGAGGGCGGTTGCGAGAGAATGTGGTGGGATTCTGTTTGTACCTTGATTATTAACCCGGCTCACAAACGATCAGGAGCAGTTGGGGTTGAGCTATAATCTCTGCATGGATTCGGCTCAATTTCTTACCTCATTTTTTGCACGCTTTGAGCCTGACCCGCGCAAGCCTGTGGTGATAGGCGTGTCGGGTGGGGCTGACAGCCTGTGCCTGACGCACCTGCTGCTGCAGTCGGGACTGCAGCTTATTGCCGCGCACTATGATCACCAGCTCAGACCAGGTTCGGGTGACGAAGCCATGGAGGTTTTGGCGCTCATGGAGAAATGGGGGCTCTCTGCCCGCTCGGACAGCGGAGATGTAGGCGAATTTGCCAAAGTGAGCAAACTGGGATTGGAGGAGGCTGCCCGTTTCTGCCGCTATGAATTTTTG
Source organism: uncultured Anaerolineaceae bacterium (assembly GCA_964536465.1). GTDB lineage: Bacteria > Chloroflexota > Anaerolineae > Anaerolineales > Anaerolineaceae > Mesolinea. The sequence continues at coordinate 21,813 of CAZHXQ010000014.1, read as the reverse complement.
ATACGTGTAGCCGAGCAGAGCAACGCGCAGGCCATTTTGACTGCCCACCATCTTGACGATCAGGTTGAGACCATACTGATGCACTTTTTGCGGGGCAGCGGAATCAATGGGCTGACCGGCATGCGCAAGGTCGAAGTACTGCCCCAGTTTTCAGATCGAATTCCCCTTTGGCGGCCACTTTTGGAGACCCGCAAGCAGGACGTCCTTGCTTATTGCGCTCGAAATCAGATCAAACCGATTGAAGATGAATCAAATCAGGACGTGCGCTTTTATCGCAACCGACTGAGACATGAACTGATTCCACGGATTGAAGAAATCCAACCATCATTTCGGTCAATTCTGGCAAGGAACGCCCGGGTGATCGATCTCGACCGTCAGGTGTTAGAAAAATTGACTCAATGCGCCTGGGAGGACTGCCTGATAGCCACCTATCCGGGCGAAGCCCTGGTATTTGACCGTCCCTGCTGGGAAAAGCTGGAGGTGGCCATTCAGTACCGCCTCCTGATGAAAGCCGCAGCCAAGCTTTCTCCCGGTCTTCGTGACCTTGGCTATGCTGAACTTGAGCGCGCGAAACGTGCCGTGGACTTACACAGACCCCGCAGCGATTTCAAAGCCGGCATCCTCATCCAAAATCAAGAAGAAACCTTTCTGCTTTCGCTGGGTGAATTTCACTTGCCGCGGAACGATTTACCACAGCTCCACAGCCAAAGCCCTCACCTGCTCGATTTGGAAAACGCCGTTCAGCTTCAGTCTGGCTGGCAGATCAAGTCAGAACTGGTAGAGCGAGAAGAGTACGAGCGCCTGCCAATCGAGGTTCGGCAGGCTGCCGCGCACGCTTGGATCAACCCGGCTGACCTGGAATGGCCGCTGAGGATCAGGGCTCCATTTGAGGGGGAACGCTGGTCGCCTTTGGGCATGGTGAATAAACGTCAGAAGATGAGCGACTTTTTTATTAATCAAAAAATTCCCCGCGCTGCCCGCAAATTATGGCCGGTGGTGTGCAGCGCGGGGTCGATTCTTTGGGTGGCCGGATTGAGGATCGCTCAGGCCTGGCGGCTAACCGGAGATGAACACGAGGTGCTGCACCTCGAACTTATCGCGCCGGGCTGAATCCTATTCAATCCAGAGAGCCTGGCGAATGATGGCCTGGATGGCAGCAATGTCCGGATAGAGCACTGCCGCGCCGCCGTCGGTGGTTCCAGGTACGGCTTCTGCCGGAGTGATCTGGTAACTGGTGATATCTGGACCGTCAAAAAACTTGGCAAGCGGGAAAACATACAAAAACATATCTCCCAGGACTAAATCTGTTTCCGTAGAGGCGTTAATGGCCTTGATCACCCGGTCGAGATTGGTCAATTCTGAGGGTCGCAGCGCTTTGGCAACCATGGCCCTGAGCACTTCCTGCTGCCTGCGGTTACGATCGAAGTCAGATGTGTTTTTGCGGGCGCGCACATACCAGAGGGCTTCATTGGCAGTCATGAATTGCCTGCCAGGTTCGATCACGCACCAGCCGGTGTCGTTCAACCAGCAGCCGTCCTCCATGTGTTTTTCAACGTCCACATCGATGCCATCCATCACCTCGATGATGTGTTTGAAACCGTCGAAGTCGACCATAGCGAAATTATCTGGTCTGAAACCGAAATTAAGTGCCAGAGTATCGCTGAGCAGTTCGGGGCCGCCAAACGGCAGGGCAGTGTTCAAACGCTGCGGTCCCACTCCTGGGATGTTGACCCACAGGTCGCGGGGGAAAGAGAGCAGATGAAATTCGCTGGTATCAGTATTCATTGCTAAAAGAAGCATGACATCCGTTCTAAAGCCGATTTCAGGTTGAAAGTCAGAGCCCAGCAGCATGACAGTCTTAACCTTGCCAGATACCGGCAGAGCCAGCGCGCTACCGTCCAGGTACGGGTCAGGTTCGGGGTCTGTTTCCGCCATCCAGAGGTTGGTCATAAAACCTGACTGACCGTTTCGAATTTTGTTGATACTGATGCCTGCCAAGACGACAAGCGCAAGGCTGATCAGGAGCAGTATCCAGCCAAAAGGAAAACCGCTCTTGCGTTCATTACGGGTTGTATAGGTCATTTTATTCCTGTGTTTGGGGCGCGGATTAGCCCGGGTTTTGATCCTCTTCTGGGAGCTGGTAGCCATTCAGCAGAGCCAGGCTGCGCAGTTTGCTTTTAACTTCGCGCCATTGAATTTTTGAGATACCCAGTTTTTGACGAATTTTATCCTGCTCGACGCCGCTGGTCAGGTCATTTAATGCGCTTGTCCAGCGGAGCATGTCAAAACTTATGTGTTTGTCCATCTTGCCAGCATTAGTAATGTCTTCAAGCAGGTATTCAAGACGTCTTTGAGACCAGGGAAAGACCTGGTCCTTGATTTCGTATTTTTCAGCGTATTGGTTATAGGCATCCACCCATTCTGGCGACACCGGGATTTTTCGCTCTTTGAAGCGGTAGCGTTGATTAGGGTAACGAACAAATATGTAGGCTTCATCAGGGTTACTCAACTCAAGATGATTGCTCTTCAAACTGAGACATTCCCCTTTTTTCATGGCGGTTTCGAGCACCAGCGTCAACAAGACATACGGACGGGGATCAGGGCTTGCCGCATCGCGGATGGAATCGGCCGCCTCGAGGGCGGTCTGGAGCTCTTCAGGGGTGAGAACAGCGGGCAGCGGACTGGTTACCGTCTTCTGGATGATTTTTTCAGCCGGATCCAGCGCGATAACAGCACCTTGGGTCAGCCAGCGGAAGAATGATTTCAACGAAGTGATTCGCCGCGAAAGCGTCTTCGGACTGCAGGGAACACCACGGTCTTTTTCCATCCAGGTCAGATAATCTTCCAGGTCTTTCGTGGCGATCTGCCCAATTTGCTTGTCTGTTGGCATAAATTCTTCTAATAACATCAGATCAGCTTCGAACGCTTTGAGCGTGTGAGGAGAGCGGCCTTGATCCCGAAGGAAAAATTTCCAGGCCTGAATAGCCGGCTGGAGCAGGGTGTTCTCAGTGATATGTGCGCTGATCGCCTCGTTGTTTTGATTCATTGTCTCTCCAACATTTCGTGTAGTCATATAAAACAAAATTAAGTTTAGCCCTTAAGCAAGTTCTTGTCAACGCTACCATAAAGGTGACTGAACTGTCAAAAGAAAATCCAGTCCTGTGACGGGTGTGACCTAACCAGAAGTCTCACTGGGAGCGTCTGTGACCCTGCTCCTGTTACAACGCCCGCGCTTGCCTGTAGTGAGAGTAGGTCAGATTATTGACTGATGGGCAGATTACCCGAAAACTTCAACAGGATTATAATTTAAAAATGTTTGGTAGCGTCTCGCGAAAGCGAATCAGTCTGGGCCTTCAATACGGTTTCATAGCCGGATTATTTTTCACGCTGGCAGCCTGGGGAATGGATGCCTGGCTGTTGAACCGCCACAATCTTTCCCTGCCCTTCGTGAAATTTATCCCAGCACTGCTGGTCTGCTTGCCGGCGAGCGTTCTGGCAGGTTATCTGACAGCCAGGTTCGAATCCGGAGTTGTGACTCTGCTGCTGTGGCTGGGATTAGCTGTGCTTTTTACTTACATGACCCTGTTATTGCCGCTGAAATTTGTTCCCTGGGCGATCGGTAAGATAGAACCGGATTACATTCCCCTTATAAAAATCGAAGCGTTGAATAACATCGGTCATTACTGGTTTTTTGGCATTTTTGCCATTGGTTGTGGCTGTGTTTTATGTGGCATTCTTGAAAACCTGCTTATCGACCAAAGCCTGGCTTCCTCCAGCCTGGTGGGCGGCTGGATGCCCATGTTTGTCTGTCTGGCGATTATGGTCGGGACGGGCCTATCGGCTGATATGCTAGTGACCAGTCATTTTCGTGAACCCGTAGCCGTGATAGACACCCTTCTCAAGAACGGCGCGACTTATTACAATCAGGAGGTCGACAAACTGGAAGCACGCAAGATGCACCTGACTGTCGTCCGCCCCCTGGAAGATCTGGTCCTGGAGCCGTATAAGCTCACATTGATAGCCTCCGATAATTACCTGGGAGTCATGAAAGTGGTCGTCGAATTCGACACCCAGGAAGCACTCTGCCATGTTGTTTACTCGCAGCCGACCTTCTGTGAGATCATCAAACCGGAGTTCAAGCACATCGAGTTTTATCTTTTTGAGACGCCAGGAAAATCCAAAGTTGACAAAATTTTTGATGATATAATTTTAGCCAGTAAATTTTCCGCTACCCTAACATCATAAATGAATGGTATTACCATACCCATAAGAAAATAACCTCAGTTCAATTAAGGACATATTAATGACAAATGAACTATTGAATGTAAAAGGATTGGAGACACAATTCAACACCCCCGAAGGGGTTGTTCATGCCGTAAATGGCGTCGATTTCACACTCAATGAAGGCGAATCGCTGGGCATTGTAGGTGAGAGCGGCTGCGGCAAAAGTGTTTCGATGCTCTCCATCCTTTCACTGATCCAGCAGCCCCCCGGCAAAATCGTTGCGGGTGAGGCAATGTTCAAGGGGCAAGACCTGCTTAAGATGACCAACGACGAAATTCGTCATGTGAGGGGTGGTCAAATCTCAATGATCTTTCAGGATCCAATGACCTCACTAAACCCGGTCATGACTATCGGCAAGCAATTGGCTGAGCCCCTGATGCTTCACCTGGGCTTTTCTCACGAGCAGGCTCTGGCTCGCTCGGTTGAATTGCTCGAGCTGGTTGGCATTCCGAGGGCGGCAGACCGACTGAAAGACTATCCCCATCAATATTCCGGCGGTATGCGTCAGCGTGTCATGATCGCAATGGCGCTCAGCTGCGCCCCGCAGATTTTGATCGCCGATGAACCTACTACCGCTTTAGACGTAACCATCCAGGCACAGATCGTTGATCTGGTAATCCGCCTGCGGGAAGAGCTGGGCATGTCAGTCATCTGGATTACTCATGACCTGGGCGTGGTCGCCAGTATTGCCCACCGCGTGAACGTCATGTATGGTGGTTTTGTAATTGAAGACGCTCTGGTAGATGATCTCTACCGCAGACCCTCGCACCCCTATACTATTGGTCTGCTGGGCAGTCTGCCCCAGATCCAGGCTGAAGGTCGCAAACGCTTATATTCCATCGATGGCATGCCCCCGATGCTTTATAAAATGCCTCACTCCTGTCCGTTTGCCCCCCGCTGTAAGTGGGTGGTTGAAAAATGCAGGATGCAAAACCCACCCTTACTTCCCATTGAAGAAGGTCATCGGGCAGCCTGTTGGGTAAACACTGAAGATGGGAGCATACGCGATGCAGAATAATAACCATGATGAAGCCCTGGTTCAAATTGAAGATCTGAAAGTTCATTTTCCCATTTACCGCGGTATCATCCGGCGCCAGGTGGGTTCAGTTAAAGCTGTGGATGGGGTCTCTTTCAAAATCAGGAAAGGTGAAACGTTGGGACTGGTTGGTGAATCGGGCTGTGGGAAGACAACCACAGGTCGGGCCATCGTTCAGCTCTATGAACCCACCGCCGGCAGGATCCTCTTCAAGGGCGTTGACCTCGTCAGTTTGAAAAAAGAAGAAATGCGCCAGATGCGCAAACACATTCAGATGATTTTTCAAGACCCGTATGCCAGCCTGAACCCAAGAATGACCGTCAGGGATATTGTTTCAGAGCCCCTGGTGGCCTTTGAAATGGCCTCTGGTAAGGAACTTGATGAACGCGTGAAAGAGTTGATGAGCCTGGTGAAATTAGACCCAGACTTCATGCACCGCTACCCCCACGAGTTTTCCGGAGGACAGCGCCAGCGCATCGGCATCGCCCGTTCTCTGGCTATGAACCCCGATTTTATCGTCTGCGACGAACCCATCTCGGCGCTGGATGTATCGATCCAGGCGCAGATTGTCAACCTGTTTGAAGACCTGCAGAGTGACCTGAATCTGACCTATTTGTTCATCGCCCACGATCTTTCCATGGTGCAGCACATCAGCGATCGTGTTGCGGTCATGTATCTTGGGATTATAGTTGAATTAGCCGATCGCAACGAGATCTACAACAACCCGCTCCATCCCTATACCAGGGCTTTACTGTCAGCAATCCCGGTTCCGAACCCCGAACATTACCGAAAGAGCAATCGGATCGTAATGGAAGGGGACGTCCCGTCACCCATCAACCCGCCTTCTGGCTGCCGTTTCAGAACGCGTTGCCCGCTGGCGGATGAGGAGTGTGAGAAGGGGAGACCCGAATTCCGCGAAGTCCTTCCCGGTCATTTTGTGGAATGTTTCAAGACCGAGCTGCCCATACGCTCAAAGGAGGTCACATCAGAGGAAAAAAATATATGAAGAAGATGAAGAACAAAGAATCCAAATTTATTTCTCTCAAGGAGGAGAAAAATGCGTAAGTTTTCAGTTTTAATTGCTTTGCTGTTGGTTGTGGGCATGCTCTTGGCAGCCTGCCAACCCGCAACCGTCGCCACAGAGCCTGTGGTTGAACCGGTAGTGGAAGAACCTGTAGAGGGAGAACCCGAAGTGGAAGAACCTGTAGAGGAACCCACTGAGGAAGGCCCGGTTGCTATGAGCCAATACCTCGGTTCCAATATGCTCGATGGCAACGGTGCCCCCCCCACCATTTTCGATGATGTCCACGTCCGCCGCGGTTTTGCGTACGCGTTTGATTGGGATGCTGTCATCGATGAAATCTATCAGGGTGAAGCCGTCCAATCTAAGGTTCTGTCCCTGATTGGTATGCCTGGCTACGATCCTGATGCCGATTACTTTACCTTCGACCTCGAAAAGGCTGCCGAAGAATTCAAATTGGCTGACGTAGACAAAGACGGTATTCCCGCAGGGGAAGATCCCGATGATATCTGGGAGATGGGTTTCAGACTTCAGATGGGTTACAACTCCGGTAATGCCACCCGCCAGACATATGCGGAAATTCTGCAGAACAACCTGGCTGAGATCAACGACAAATTTGTCCTTGAAGTTCTTGGCCTGCCCTGGGCTGCCTACCTGGCTGCCCAACGCGCCCACAAACTCCCCATTATGGTCGCTGGCTGGCTGGAAGATATTCACGATGCTCACAACTGGTATCAGCCTTACACCACAGGCACCTATGGCAACCGCCAGAACCTGCCTGACGACCTGAAGGTCCAATTCAAAGCCCTGCTGGACGAAGGTGTAACCCTGGTGGATCCTGACGAGCGTCATGAAGTCTACAAAGAATTCAACCAACTTTACTTCGATGAAGCCGTTGGTATCCCGGTGGTACTGGTTACCCAGCACACCTACGAACAAGCCTGGTTATCGGGTCGTATCTATAACCCGATTTTTGCCGGTGAATACTACAAAACTATCGCCAAAGACGGCGGGGCTGATCCGACCACGATCGTCAATGCCAGCATTGGTGATGCCGACACTCTTGACCCGGCTTTGAGCTACGACACCGCCAGCGGTGAGATCATCCAGAACGTCTACGAGACTTTGGTGTACTACGATGGTATCAAGACTGACGAATTCGTTGGTCAGCTTGCCGAATCCTGGGATGTCTCCGAAGATGGTACCGAATGGACCTTCAAACTGCGCGACGGCGTCAAGTTCCACGAAGGTGGCGATCTGACCCCTTCAGACGTTGTTTATTCCTTTGTCCGCGGTCTGCTGCAGGGTGGTTATTCTTCACCCCAGTGGATGCTGGCTGAGCCTATCCTCGGTGTTGGCATTGATGACATCACCGGTATTGTGGATGACTTTGCCTCCGCTGACAGCCGCGAGACGCTGATTGCCAATCCTGCAGAGACACTGATTGGTGCCTGCGAAACTGTTTATTCTCATTTCGAGACCGATGATGAAGCCAATACAGTCACCATCACCCTCGCGCAAGGTTGGGGCCCCTGGTTGCCCACTATCGCTCAGGGCTGGGGATCCATCATGGACAAGGAATGGGTCGTTGAAAACGGCGGTTGGAATGGCGAATGTGATACCTGGCAGAATACCTATGCCATGGTGTCTGCCGACAACCCCTTCAGCAAGATCACCAATGGAACCGGGGCTTACAAACTGGACCATTGGACACCTGGTGAAGAAATCGTCATGACCGCCTTCGAAGGTTACTGGGGCGAGCCCGCGAAAACCGAACGCGTTGCGATCAAAATCGTACCGGAATTCGGCACTCGTTTTGCCATGCTCCAGGCAGGTGAAGCTGACTACATCGATGTCGACACAGCCATGCGTCCTCAGGTTGATCAGTTGGTTGGCGAAATCGCCATCTACAATCCTGAGACCAATGCCTATGACGACCCGATCCCCGTCTGCTCTGTTGATACTTCCCTCCTCGGTTTGGATCGCTTCATTACCGAAGGATGTGAAGAAGGCAATGGGCAACCGCTGCGCCTGTATTACGGACGTCCCGCTCTGCAGCAGGATGTCTTGATCTTCAACTTCTTTGTTGAGTAATAACTTTAGTTTGCTTCAAAAAGCGGGAGCCCGTAAGGGCTCCCGCAAATCCGGAGTCATTTTTCTTCGGAATGAGTAGAAAAATATTTTCTGCCTGTTCCGAAGGCAAAATGGACTGAGAGGATAACTTTTATGACCAATTACATCATTCGTCGGCTGTTGATGGTGCCATTGCTGTTGATTGGTGTCACGCTGATCATTTTTGGGATGCTGCAGCTGCTCGGACCGGTCGAGCGGTCAGCATTGTATGTCAAAGACTTTCCAAAAAACGATAAACAAATCCAGGGCATTATCACCCGATACGGTCTGGACAAACCTTTCCTGACGCAATACCGCATCTGGCTCACGGGCATCAAAGATCCTGTCACCGGTGAGCGTGAGGGGGGCATCTTGTTTGGCGATTTTGGTTATTCGCGGACAGCATCGCAGGACGTCATCGACATCGTCAAAAATCGCTTTCCCAACACGGTTGACCTGGCGCTCTGGACCATTTTTCCAATGCTCTCTGTCGGTATCTGGATGGGTGTGAAAGCCGCGGTGAACCAAAACAAATTTATCGACCAGGCTGCAAGGGTTTACAGCATTATTGGCACCTCCTTTCCTACCTTTGTGTTCGGTTTGTTGCTGCTGATGCTGCTCTATGCCGGACCGCAATACTTTTTCCCGGGCAAGATGTCTGACTGGGTAAGTCGGCTGGTCTATTCGGGTGAATTCAAGCAATATACCCACCTGCTTTCGATAGACGCGCTGCTCAATTTACGCTTTGATGTATTTTGGGACGCCCTCAGGCACATGGTCATGCCAATTCTCACCCTGTCTTATATCAACTGGGCAACTTATGTGCGTGTGACCCGCTCTTCCATGTTGGAAACATTGCGAATGGACTACGTGACCACAGCACGCGCCAAGGGTTTGAGTGAAAAGACGGTCATCAACCAGCATGCCCGCCCTAACGCCATGCTGCCTATCGTTACCATGGCTGGCTCAAGCATAGTGGGATTGTTGGGCGGTGTTGTCATCACCGAAACAGTTTTCAACTATCCTGGAATTGGTAAGGCTGCCGCAGACGCAGCCGCCCAGCTGGATGTCGTCACGGTTCTGGGTTTGGCAATCTTTAGCGGTTCGATACTGATTGTTTCTAACCTGGTTATAGATATTGTTTATGCCTTTATTGACCCCAGGGTCCGCCTCGCTTAAGGAGCCCAGATGAATGAATCTTCTGAATTGATCCCCAGCGGTGATAACCGCATACTCGATGAGGTTTACAGCGATCGAAAGATCACGTGGCTGGAAAGAACGCTGGGAACAGACAACTACAGAATTGTTAAAGGATTGGTCAAGACGCCCGCGTCCATTGTTGGCTTCATATTAATATTCTTATTTGTGCTGATCGCAATTTTCGCCCCGGTGATCATGCCCCCGGTGGACAAAGACCCCTTCAAAATGCCCCGTGATGGTTACAGCGGTGAGCCAAAAGCCCCCGGCGCCGAATGGGGGCGCAAAGTGCCCGATGTGCCGTTTTGGTACGAGCCATTGACAGGAAAAACCGAAATGACGCATGTATTGGGTACTACCCAGGGTCAGTACGACATCCTCTACGGTATTGTTTGGGGCACCCGCACTGCCTTCAAGACCGGTCTGCTGGTGGTGGCTTTAACGGTGACCATCGGTGTTATCCTGGGCTCAATAGCCGCCTATTATGGTGGTTGGGTGGATAATGTCATCATGAGGATAACGGATATATTCATGACCCTGCCGTATATCATGATGGCGCTGATCTTCTCGGCGGTGCTGACGCCAATTCTCGGTCGAAGCTTGCTGCCGCCGCTGATTGCCATGATTTCTTTTGGCTGGATGCATTACGCGCGCGTGATTCGATCGGACATTCTTTCGATTAGAGAGCGAGATTTTGTTTTGGCAGCCACCGTTTCTGGTGTCAAGAAAAACCGTATCCTGTTTAAACATGTCCTGCCAAATGCGATCTTCCCCACCCTGGTTCTGGCCAGCCTGGGTATAGGCGACGTGGTTCTCGGTTTCGCTGCGCTCTCTTTCCTGGGTATCGGCACTGAGGTAGGCTACGCGGACTGGGGTCAGATTCTGAGTTTCGCGCGAAACTGGATTACTAACCTTGATCGCTACTGGTATATTGTGGTCTTCCCCGGCTTGACGCTGACCTTGTTTGTGATGGGTTGGAACCTGGTTGGCGACGCGATGCGCGATGTACTTGACCCCCGCATGAGGGGCAAGTCTTAGAAAACTGCGTTTGATTGTTTTTCAACCAAAACGGAAGGACAGGCTCCTTCCGTTTTGATTTGCCGGCGGTCGGGCTGGAGACTGGCATAATCGCAGCGCCAACCAATGAGGAGAGACAAGCCCTGTGCGGGCTCGAAAAAAATCGGTCCTCTGCATTATTCGGTCTTGAAGAAGATCAGACCCAAAGCCAGAAAAAGTGCCGCAAAACCGAGCAAAATGCCCATGGTTGGTAAAATCTGTTCCAGAGGCTTGTTACTGATCAGAATGTCTTTCAATCCCCGCATGCCCCAATAGGTGGGGAAAATCTTAGCCGTTTGTTGCATAACGTCAGGAAAAAGCTCAATAGGGAACCAGGCTCCTGAAAGTAGGGCAAAAGTCATTCCAATTATTGTGCTGAGCGAGGAAGCCTGCCCTTCAGTCTTGACAAGGCTACCCAGAAAGGCCCCGAGCCCTGCCGAGGCCAGGCTAAAGGTGAAGAGGAGTAAAAAGGTTGGCAGAGGACGCTCCAGCCAGGGTGCTTTCAGGACCAAGGCGCCGAATATCATCAATAAGGACATTTGAACGAGCGCGATCAAGACATTTCCCAGCATGGTCGCTGAAAAATAGGTCAGACGGCTGGTCGGAGTAGCAAGCAGACGTTTGAGGGTACCCAACTGGCGATCGTAAGCCATCCCCCCAGCCAGCCCTACCAACGGAATGAAAACCCAGGTGATCAGCTGCCCGGCCGAAGAACTCGTGGCTGCGTCGTAGACGATTTCATCGTCTGTCTGGCTGTCTGATTGAACCAGTCTGCTGGGTGCCTGAGCAATTTCCAGCTGTATCTGTGACCGGAGTTGTTGTGACAAATCGTCCAGAGCTGCCTTATCGACCTCCGGATGCAGTCTTTGATAGACCCGCATCACCGATTCCAGTTTGGCCTCGGCGCTGGTCAGCTTTGAAAGAGACAATCGCAGCACCTGGTAGATGGTTTGACTGACTATACGATTAGGCTGCTGATAAAGTTGGACGGTCAAGGCCCCCTTTAGCAGACTGTCACTGTTGAAATCTGCCGGGATGACCATATATACTGCCAGGTCACCAGACTCGTACCTTTCGCGGGCATTCTCCAAATCGATTTCTTTCAGTTCGATTGCATCATCCTCATTTAATATTTCCAACAGGCTGTTTGCAAGCGGAGAATCAGCCTGATTAATGTAATTTAACACGACAGTGGTATCCTCAAATCCACCTGTTGCCACTGAGAGGATGACCGTAAATAAAATCGGCAAGACGATGAAAAACACAAGCGAGACTGGTGAATTAAAATACAGTCTGACATCCTTTTTGATTATGTTTATTATTTTGATCATGGTTAATGATTTCCCTGGAGGATAATTCGTCGGAAAAAGATTGAAGACATGGCAAGCAATACTGTCCCCATAACGAGGAGCGCCAGGAGGATCAGCCTTAGATTGACCAATGTGCCGCCAGAGGAAAGGATGATAAAACCCTGGCTGCCCCAGGCATTTGGTGAAATTCGGGCAACAGTTTGAAGCCAATCAGGCATCGTTGCCATTGGCAGGAAGCCCCCGCCGAGCATTCCGAAAATGAGACCGACTGCCGTTCCGGCAGCGGTAACTTGGGCAGGAGTTTTCATGATACTGGTGAGGAACATTCCCCATCCACACGCCGCGTAGGTAGCCAGCGCGATCAACACCACAACCCCGAGCCAGTCACCCCAATTGAGCCCGAAGAGTAAGGTGGAAGCGAGAATCAGGATGAGAACCTGCAAAAAACCTCGCAGGAAGATCCCAAAGGTCTTGCCGATTATTATCTGAAGGCTGGGCGTCGGGCTGACCAGGTTCCGCTGTAAAGTGTAATTTCTACGTTCAATTAAAAATGAAACACCGGCAGAAGTCACGTTATACATCAAAAACATCAAGGCCATCCCCGGGGCCATGATAGCGAGGAAATTGAGGTTGTTACTCTCCACCACCTTTTCATCGCTCACAATCTTGTATCCAATATTGGGGTCACCGGCAGTCTCCATCTCAGATGACAAATTGGCAATAAATAGGGGTAAATCCTCAGCCGCGATAAGCCCATTATTCACAAATTGGATCATGGCTGTGGAATAGGTGATGCGCGAAGATTCCACTTCATTTAGAAATGTCTCGAGAATTGCCCGAATAACGCCAATAGAATAAGTTGATTCTCCGTCTGTAAATAGTTCCAGCATGACAACTTCATCAGAGACAGGTTGTCTATAGTCAGGAATGATGCTGTGGGTGAAACCTACCGGAATCAGAAGCGCCGCAACGGCCTTACGCTGGTCGACGAACCTGCGCGCTTCTTCAAAATCGTCTATCAAGACCGGGTAAATCAATGAATTCAACTCTTCGGACTGCAAAACGGTCACCAGGCGATCTCCCAGTTGGTCTTGATCTGCGTTGGTGATTACCAGAGGGATATTGGAAAGCCCCTTATCACTTGAATTGAAGGATCCACTTATGGCTGCCATGCCAAGAGTCAACAAAAAAGGTGCCAGGAGATAAAAAACCAATGCCATGGGATCGCGAACGATCAACAAAAGGTCTTTTTGTGTGATATACCAGATTTTTCTCATAGTCTCAATCTCTTAGAGCGCGCCCCGTAAGATGAAGGAAAACGGTTTCCAGATTCGGTTCGACAATCTCGATGGATTTGATCCTTGCGCCTGCCTGGCTGACATGTGTAATGATTGGCGCCAGATAGCTCTCCGCGTCTGGTGTGATCAAGGTGAGAGCGTTTTCATCAACTGTCACACGGCTGACCCCTTCGAAACCCTGAAGTCTGGAAGTGATAGCAGTAAGATCGTCGGTGGGGTCGGTCAGGATGCGAATCGAGTCGTTCTCGCCAACCTGGAGCGTCAGTTCCGCCTGTGTTCCGATCGCAATCAGTTTACCCTGGTCAATTATTCCGACCCGGTCGGACAATTCCTGTGCTTCCTCCATATAATGGGTAGTGTACAGGATCGACATGCCCTGTTCGTTAAGCTGCTTAACTGTATCCAGGATCATTCGCCTTGATTGTGGGTCAATCCCTACCGTTGGTTCATCCATAAAAAGCAATTTTGGCTTATGCAGCAACCCTGCGGCAATATTGACTCTACGTTTCATCCCTCCCGAGTAAGTTTTGAGTCGATCTGTGGCCCTCTCAGTCAGGCCGATTTGTTCCAGCACTTCAGCGACGCGTTGTTCCAGTTCAGGACCATTCAGGTCGTAAAGTTTCCCCCAATATCTAAGATTTTCCAGGGCAGTCAGGTCATCATATAAAGCGATTTCCTGGGGGACAATGCCAATGCTCTTTCTCACACCCATGGTGTTGTTTTTGATGGAATGTCCATTGATCAGGGCATCGCCGCTGGTCGGTTCAAGTAAAGTGGATAGAATGGAGATGGTTGTAGTCTTGCCTGCGCCATTTGGCCCGAGCAAACTGAAAATTTCGCCTTCCCGGATATCGAAGGAGACATCGTCGACTGCTGTTAGACCTCCAAATTTTTTCACCAGTTTATGGGCTTGTAAGATAGGCGACATAAAAACTCCTTGGGTTAACCTATGACAAAAATATGAGACTGAAAAAAGTTTAAGCTAACTAAAATTTTGTGAAAACAATTATAAAATGAAAATCAGATAGCAAATCAAGTGACACTCGCATTCAATTACTCATTGCGATAGAGTGCCTCGTTAAGCATATCGGAAATGGCGTAATAATTTGGCATAAGCACCCAGGCGCCTTCATAGGTGATCCAGTTTGTGACCATCTCATTGCTGACCGAGAATCGGCGGATGTTATCCGGATTCATTAAAGGTTTGGCCATGGGTAATAACGACATAACCTGAGTCAGGGGCAGATCGGTGTCAACGTACTCCCGATAGAGACCATACAGTTCAGGCACTTTGGTAAGCATGTTGAGGTTGACCGCCTTCTTAAAAATTGCCATGACCACTTCCTGTGCCCGGCGATTGCGGTCAAAGTCAGATGTGGTCAGGCGCGAGCGTGAATACCAGAGAGCGGTGCTGCCTTCCATATGTAATTCGCCCGGCTGGATGACACACCAACCGCTCGGGTGGGTGTGGCAGCTGTCCTGCAGTTCTTCGCTTACGACCACATCGATGCCCCCAATGCTGTCAACCACATCTTTGAAGCCGTTGTAATTGACCATCATATAATAATCAGGATGGAAGCCAAAATTGACAACGAACGTGTCCTGCAACAGTGGAAACCCACCCAACTGCCAGACCGTGTTGATTCGGTTTGACCAATATCCGGGGATGGTGACATACAAATCTCTTGGGAACGAGATCAGAGTGGCGGTCTTGTGTTTGGGATTGATCGATAGCAGCATGATCACATCTGTTCGGAAGTTATTGGCTCCAAAATCGTCCGCACCCAGCATGAGGATATTGACCTGATTCTTCGGCAACTCACCCTCCGGTATGACAGGCACCGGCGTAGGCGTGAACATTGGCTGCGGGATCAATTCGATACTGCCATCTTCAAGAATATTGGCGAAGGAGTTGGGCTGAAAAGGCGTGGCTGTCCTTTCCATGCCGGATAAACTGATATACCAAGGCGCGCTATCTGAATGGGCCATGGCAGTAATGGCGACGCTCCCCAGGATGACCCCGATAAAAGACATGCAGAGGATAAAAATGACCGTTAGCGTGACAGTCTGGTGTTTGTTGAATCGCATAAAATGCTAACCCCTCTCACCTTTCCTCAAAATTCTGGTTATCATCCATACGGGTCAATTTTTCCAGCATCTGGCTGGCCTCACGGATGGCGCTTTTAAGCCTGAGGGTTTGCTCTGAACTGAGGGCGACGGTCTCTTCAAGTTGTTTTTTTTGCATTTTCAGGTCATCCACTTCGTTGACGCTGTCCTGATTATCGCGGATGGTTTGTTCAAGTCTGTCCAGCTCTGCTTCGAGTTGTTTCTGACGCTCTATCCAGAGGGTCACTTCTTCTGTCCAGGCACGCCCAGTTTGAAGCAGACCGCTGTCGGCATTCTGTAATTCAGCCTGGACTTGTTCGTAATTTTTACAGACCTCGTTTAGAAGCCGTTCTTTTTGAAGCAGAAGAGAGCGGAGGTCATCGGTTTGGCGGGCGTATCGTTTCAGCAGGGCAGCATTTTCGAGCACTTTGGAGAGGTTTTCTTTTAAGCGATCCAGCCGCTGCAGATCTTCTGGCATCCATTCTTTGTTCGTGTAAGGGCTCAGCCCAAGCAGTGCCTGCTTTAGATGAGAGGAAGATGTGTCCAGCGGATAAAGAAAAAGATTGCCAATCTGGTTGTAACCACTGACCTGCATCAGTTGCAGTTTTTCCTCTTTGAGCTGAGATTCCCGGTTGGATATCAGGGTTTCCCCCTGACGAAGCGGCTCAAACAGGGCTGGCAACTGGCTGACCGGAAGCTCAAGGTTAGCGATGTGGTCTTCCCTGATTATGTCATAGGTGTGATTGAGGCTGGCCTGGTTGTTGGTCAGGTCGTACCTTATCAGGCCAAGCAAGTCGGCCCTCAGATAGAGGCAAAGGCTATGAGTCAGGGTTTTTTCAACCTCGGCCTGAGTGGGCTGCACACTGATATCGAGAAAAGCATTGACGACATTGGCGCGCAAGCGCTCGCTTTGCCCGGATGGATGTTTTTTATCAATGGAAGGATCCTGATCACCCCCGCAGTAATGGCAGGCAAGGCTGATGAGGAGCGGGTAATAAAACAGCTGACTGAGCATGACTGCTGCGGGCAGGCTGCCAGCAGAGGGCAAGATCAGGTAGAGCGCGAAACCAAGCGCAGGGATGATTAGAATCAGCCAGGCTTCGACAACCCTGGCGCGATACTTCGCATAGTAATAGACAGCGTTGATCGAGATCAATAACAATGTGAAACCAGCCCAGACGAAATCCATCCAGCTATGGTTGAACTCTTGACCAGGAGGCATCTGCAGCCACCACAGTCCTGTCGAAACGGCCGCTATCAAGACAAAAATTGTCAGCCCCGCTGGAAGCCAGCTGGGGAAGGCTGGGTCAGGAATGCGCAGTAGCGCCCAGAACAGCCAGACCAGACAAATCAGGTTGAGGGCACGGTGTAAGATGGGGAAAAGAATCTGCAGCGATTGAAAACCCTGGTAGGCGAGCAAATTGATCATCAACAAAACCAGTTGGATAAGGAAAATGATCGCCAGGGTTGTCCGCGGAACGTTTTTATCGACCCTGCCCGAGCGATTAACTGACAAAAAGGCTACCCCGCTGGAGAGAAGCAGCAGCGCGTAGTAGAGAAACGCGTAGGGAAATAACGTCAATATCGGGTCGAATTCGAGGGTCTCAATCATGGCTTGCAATTCCTGCCGTAATCTGTGCAAGAATTGTACCCTTCGGCAAGGTGCTAAAATTGCTTACCCGGACAGGAAGCAGGTATAATCATGCACCTGGCTTTTTAAGGAAAGAAGGCACCGAACCACATGTTTGAAAATTTGCACCCAATCGTAAACATTTTTTTGTTGAGCTTTGTGGCCAGTCTCGGCACTACCTTTGGGGGGTTGATCGCAATTATCCGCAGACCAGGTAAAAGGTCATACGGCTTTTTGATGGGAATCACCGCGGGCGTGATGATTTGTCTGGCTTTTCTGGAGCTGGTTCAGGAGTCCATCCAGATGTCCGACTGGATAACTGCAACAATTGGCTTCGGACTGGGTGCTATCGTAATGTTTTTGCTCGACTTCTTTCTTCCTCACATCCGTTTTGGGGTTCGTGAAGTAAGACACGAGCAGCATAGCCTGCGAAATCAGGCCTTAACCGACCAGCCTGGTAGACGCAAGGGTAGAAACCGGCGCAGATTCCTCAACCGAGAAGGCGAGGATCTCGACATTTCGCTGGTAAATACCGGTTTGCTTTTGGCTATCGGCATCAGTCTGCATAACCTGCCAGAAGGGATCGCTGTTGGCGCTGGCTATCTGCATAACCCCCAATTCGGTCTTTTTATCGCTGCCGCCATCTTGCTGCACAACATCCCGGAAGGGATCGCGACTGCTCTGCCGCTGTGCAAAGCAGGGATTTGCAAGAAAGACGCCCTGAAAGTTGCTTTTCTGTCGGGTTTGGCGGAACCGGTGGGGGCTTTGCTGGCCAGTTCATTCCTGGTGCGTTTCACCACTCTTTTGCCAGGCGCTCTCGCTTTTGCCGGCGGAGTGATGGTTTTTATCACGCTGGACGAACTCATCCCGACCGCTCACAAGCATGGCAATGAGAATTACACTGCTTTGGGAATCATCGTTGGTTCGATGTTCGTCTTCGTTTTGACCGGGATTTTTGGGGTGTAAGAACTCTTCTCAGACAAGCAGTGCCAGCGAGTGCCCCACCCTTCGATTAAAGATCGCCAACCCATGAAATCTGATGTACCTGCGGAGCCTAATGCCTCCGCTTGCTGATAGAATTATTACTGGTGTCATTAGGCGGTAAGTTCCCTTGGATGGAGGCGTCAAATGGAAAATGTGGTTGTGATCTACAAAACGAAGACGGGTTTTACTGAAAATTATGCCCATTGGATTGCCGAAGCTTTGGACTGTGAAGCTTACCCTTTGGAAAACGTCAACATGGTCGACCTCTCCGATTATGATCTGATCATCTTAGGAGGCGGCATTCGTGCTGGCAGGATAGGTGGCATCGGTTTTGTCAAAAAAATCCAGAAATTATTGCCAAATACAAGGCTGATCATCTTCGCGACTGGCGCCACGCCGGCTACGGAAGCCGCTGAAATCGAGCGATTCCGAATGGATAACCTGCCTCCAGATTCAAATCTTCCCTTCTTCTATTTTCAAAGCGGTTTCAATTACCAGAAAATGCGGGGGTTTGACAGAGTTCTTGTTAAATTGGCGAGGAGGATCATGGCTGCCAGAAGGAATAAGGAAGGACCGCAAAATGAGATTCTCTCCGCTATAGAGCATTCTTTTGATCGCTCCTCACGTAAGGCAATCGAGCCATTGGTCAGGTATGTGCGAGCACTGACCTGACTTTGCCGGTCTCCTCAAGCGATACCCACAGATGAGCTTTCAGGCGAATATCGAGCTCACGCAGACTGAAAATTGTAATCCATAAAATGGAAAATCCCGGAGAAAGGCGGACGTTATTCTCCGGGATTTGTCTTAATCAAGCTTTTACTTGTGACTTCTTTATTTCGTAGCCAAGCTTTTTGATGGCGTTTTCGACGTCTTCGATCGCGACCTTTTCTTCATCAAAGTCGAATTTCAACCTACTTGAGTTGAAAAGCACTTTAACGCTATCTTTATCCACACCCTGCAATGATTTGGTCGCGTTTTCAATCTTCATAACGCAGGACGGGCAGGTTAGCGTTTCTAATTGGATGGTTGCTTTATGCATTTTTGTGTCTCCTTCTTTAAATTAAGTTCTTAATCGATAACGCAGCAGCCGCATGCCATTGAGGATCACGACGACTATGCTCCCCTCATGAACAAACATGCCAATCGACATGTTCATCCAATCACTAAAAAATACGCTCGCCAGTAAGACTAACACAACGCCAATCGCGATGACAATGTTTTGGCGCATGTTTCTGGCTGTCGCTTTAGTCAGCCCCAGCGCGTGGGGCAGTTTGCTGAAATCTGAATTCATCAGCACGACATCTGAGGTTTCGATGGCGACATCTGTGCCGCTTCCCATGGCGATGCCGATGTGCGCCAAAGCCAATGACGGGCTGTCATTGACCCCATCTCCAACAAAAGCAACGACATGTCCCTTGTCGATCAGGTTCTGGATGTAAGTGGCTTTATCCTCCGGAAGCATATGCCCGTGGGCTTCGGTCAGACCCAGCTCGCGGGCGACACGATCGACGGTGCCCTGGTTATCGCCCGAGAGCACCACCAGGTTCTTAACGCCCAGCCGCTTGATTTTCTTCAGGTCTTCTTTCACGCCCGGACGAATCTGGTCGCGGATGCCTGCCAGAGCGCGCAATTCACCGTCCACAGAAGTCAGGACAAGTGAGTTGCCGTTGGCTTCGAACTGAGCGATATCAGAACGGGCTTCTTCCGAGAGGTGGACGTTCTCCCGCTCCATGAGGGCCACATTGCCGACGGCTACCGTGTGGCCGTCCACCTGGGCGACAATTCCACCGCCCTTGACGACATCTGTTTTTTCGACCGGATACAGTTGTGTCTGGCCGATGTGCTCAACAATCGCGTTGGCCAGAGGGTGATCAGACTCGTTTTCCACGCTGGCCATGTAAGCCCTGACAGTTTCAGCGTCATCTGAGTAAAACTGGAGATCCGCTACCTGAGGTTCGCCGGCGGTTAAGGTGCCGGTTTTGTCAAAAACAACGGTGTCGACCCGACTGAAATCGACAATGACTTCACTCCCTTTCAGCAAAACACCATGTCTGGCACCATTGCCGATGCCGGCGACATTGGAAACCGGCACGCCAATAACCAGCGCGCCAGGGCAGCCCAGCACCAGAATGGTGATGGCGAGTTCAATATTCTGTGAAAAGAGCCAAACGATCAGCGCCAGTGCCAACACAGCCGGGGTATACCACCTTGAAAATTTGTCGATAAAACGTTCTGCCGCTGATTTGGAATCCTGCGCTTCTTCTACTAACTCGATAATCTTGCCGAAAGTGGTATCTTCGCCCACGCGGTCGGCCACAATTTGGAGTGTGCCATTTTCCAGAATCGTGCCGGCGTAGACACTTGAATCCTGGTCTTTACCAACCGGAACGGACTCGCCGGTGATGCTGGCTTCGTTGATGTAGCCTTCGCCCGACAGTACAGTGCCGTCTACAGGAACCTTCGCGCCGGTCTTTACCAGCAAAATGTCGCCGACGTCGACTTCATCTACCTCTACTTCGATGTATTCACCGCTCTCCAGCCGCTTCAAGGCGCTCTCTGGTGCCATCTCTGTTAGTTCTTTGATGGCAGATCGCGTCTTGTTCAGGGTTCGTTGTTCGAGATAGGCACCGAATAAAAACAAGAAGGTGACTATGGCTGATTCCTCAAAGTTCTGAATCAGGAATGCGCCGATGACCGCCATGGTGACCAGAACGTCTACGCTGACGACTTTAACCCGCAGTGCCTGGTAAGCCTGGATAGCGATAGGCGCGATTCCCAGAATAGAGGCGATTACAAAAGCCCAGGTGGCAATAACCTCGTTATCAAAGGCAAATTTGCTGAGGAAACCGATGACGATTAAGACACCACCGATCAGGGCGATTTGGTTTTTCTTACTTAGAATGACTCTCTGCAAGACTTTCCTCTTTCTGACTGTGGAGTTTCGCTGTTAAGCAAAGTAGGCTTGATCAACTTCAGACAGCATATTGTAAACAGCCTCGTAACTCTCGCATACGTCTCCCGGCACTGTGTAGTCTGCTGTGATTTGTCGCAGCTGGGTAAATTCGTCTGTCAATTCGGGTTTGGCTGAGCCTGCCGCCTCGGTCTTATCGACAATCTGGTTTAATATCGCCCGTACCTGGTGAAATTCAGGATGGGAGCCTCCGTGGACTTTGGCCACTACAGGTACATACTGTTTCAAAGTTGGGAAAAGCCTGGTCGTTATCTCATTGTAGGAACTGTCGTTGGTCATTTATACCTCTCTTGTTTTGGCAACTCCCCACACGGGAGAAGTTCATTTTGTTGTAGCCCAGAGCGATGGTTTTCAGAAAACTGGATCGCTTAGCCGCGGGCTTATTCAGCTTACTTCATTTTATATTGCCTTACGGTGGCATTTGACGTAAGCATTGTATAAAAATCCTGTTAACTTCCTGCTTAAACAACCAGCAAACCAGAAAAAGGGATTGAAGCGTCGGGTTTTCCTGTATTTCGTTTGCTACAGCCAAAGCGTTGATAGTCAGCACTGGCAACCAGTGTTACCTTAGCAGCAATTCGATCCAGTGTGCTATCAGTCCTGCTGCCAGACAAAACGGCAGGCTCAGGATAGATTTATAAACGAAAAATTTGAGGCCAAAGAAGCTCGATTCAAAGGGGGCTTTGCTCAGGCCCAGCAGCGACCAGCTTGCAATCAGCGCGACAACTGTGCCCAGTCCTGCTCCCGATGCCAGCACGGAAGCGATAATGGGGAAAGCAGCATAGGGTCCCATCGCAAGGAGCAAACA